>NZ_DJTK01000072.1:0-19224 GCF_002438225.1 Pseudomonas sp. UBA6310
CGCTACCTGTCGATCGGCATGAACAACGAGGAGAAGAGCGCGATCCGCTACGGCACCAAGGCGTCGGCCAACGACTTCACCCCGGCCGCACTGCGCAACGCCGGCGTTCGCTGAGACGCGCTTCGCCGCGTGCCCAACCGGGCAACAACAGTCCTGCTGATAGGCGGCCATCACGGCCGCCTTTTTTACGACCGCGTATCGCACCGCCGGCTGAGCAGGCACTACTATCGGGCAAGGTTCCACAATCACAACAAGAGAGCCGACGTCATGCTTACCCGCGCCATCAGGGACAGCCTGCCGGTCGCGCCGAAAGCGCCCGCATTGCCCCGTCTTCCGCCCCTGCATCTGCCGCGCACGCGGCTCACCCAGCCTTTGCTCGCCAGCGAATGCCGCCTGCGCCTGCTCTGCGCGCCCGCCGGTTTCGGCAAGAGCGTGCTGCTCAACGAGTGCGCGCGCCAGCTCCCGCGCGACACCCGGCTGGTCTGGCTTGACCTCGCCGGCCGTGCGCTGAGCCCCGCTGCGCTGCTGGAGCGGTTGAGCACGGCGCTGGCTGACGAGGCGGCCGAGGGACCGGTGCTGGAGGCGCTGCTCGACCTGTTGCAGCGGCAGGCGCAGCCGCTGTGGCTGGTCCTCGACGATTACCCGCGCGAAGAGGCGGCGGAACTGGATGCCTGCCTGGACCAGGTGTTCGAGCGCGGCCCGGCATCGCTCTGCTGGTGGATCAGCAGCCGCCGGCGGCCCGCCTGGAACCTGCCGAGGCTGCAACTGCAGGGCGACCTGCTGATGCTCGGCGCACAGGCGCTGGCGCTGACCCGCGATGAACTTCAGTGCCTGCTCGACCTGCAGGCACCGACCCTCGGCGCGCAGAGCCTGGAGCGTCTGCACGACGTGAGCGAGGGTTGGCTCGCCGGCGTGCGCCTGCTGTTGCTCGACGCCGATGAGCAGGCACTGGAGCAGCGGCTGGTGAATGGCACGCCGCTGTTGCGCGACTACATCGTGCAGGACGTGCTGGCGGACCTGAACGACGAATTGCGCGAGGCCCTGTTCGCCCTGACCCTGCTGCCGCGCTTCTGCGCCGAACTCTGCGAGCACGTGCTCGACGGCGGGGCCGAGCGGCTTGCCAGGTTGCGTCAGCGCCAGCTGTTCATCCGCGCGCTGGACAGTTGCGGCGACTGGTTCCGCCTGTGGCGACCGCTGGCGCTGGTGCTGCGCCGGCTGCCGAGCCCGCTGCCGCCCAACTCGGTGCACGTGCGCGCCTGCCAGTGGTTCGCCAGCCACGGCGACATTCGCGAAGCGGTTGAGCAGGCGCTGCTCGCCGGGCAGATGGAGGTCGCGGCCAATTACCTGCAGCGCTTCGGCCAGGAGCAACTGCTGATCGGGCAGAACGTCTCGCTGTTCCTGCAATGGCGCAACGAGCTGCCGCACACGCTGTTTTCCAGCACCAGCCGGTTGATCGCGCTGCAGGCCTGGGCGCTGATGATCTGCGCACGGCTCGACGAGGTGGAGGCGTGCCTGGCCGATCTGGCGCACTTCCTGCCGCAGCCCGACGCGCGCCGCCAGCGCGAACTGCTCGCCCACTGGCAAGCCATCAGCGGCGCCCTGGCACGGCAGCGCGGCCAGCCGCAGGCTCGCCAGTGGTGCCTCGAAGCGCTCGCCGAGCTGCCCGAACGGGCCTGGTCGCAGCGCGTGCTGTGCTACCAGATCCTCAGCCAGCAGGCGCTGGCCGAGGGCCATCTGGACGAGGGCGAGCACTACGGCGACGAAGGCATCAAGCTGGCCCGGCTGCACGCCAGCGTGCTCTACGAGGGCCTGCTGACCGTCGACCGCGTGCACCTGCTGGAAATGCGCGGGGAAACCGATCGCGCGCTGGAACTCCTGGAGCAGGCGCTCGATGCGCTGGGCGACACGCCGACCGGTCCGGTGCCGGCGCGGCTATGGCTGCTGCGGGCTCATCTGCTAGCGGTCCAGGGGCTCTCCAGGCAGGCGCGCGAGGCGTTTCAGGTGGGGCTGGACGCGGCGTTGGGCAGTGGCGATGCCTACACCTTCTTCGGCTATCTCGGCCTCGCCGAGCTGGCCGCCTACACCGGCCAGCATACCGAAGCCTTCCGCTGGCTCGCCGAGGCCGAGCGCCTGATGCAATGGCGGCACGTGCCCGCGATCCGCTATCGCTGCGTGCTGCAACTGGGCTTCGGTGTGCTCTGGTTGCAGCAGGGCGAAGTGGGCAAGGCCCGCGCCGCGCTCGAACCGGTTCTCCAGCACTACCGGGACAACGGCCTGCTGGCGCCGCCTGGCGCCTACGACGTGGTGATCCGCGTGCGCCGCCAGTTGGCGCTGTGCGAACTGCTCGACGGATCGCCGCAGCGGGCGGTGGACGATCTGAGCGCGCTGCTCGAGGAATGCCTGCAGAACGACCTGCAGAACCTCGCCTGCGAATGCCGCTGCAGTCTGGCCGAGGCCCTGCTGGCGGCCGGGCAGGCGAACGCGGCGGAGGAGGAGCTGCGCCGCGCGCTCGGCATGGCGGCGCGTCAGCGCCTGGCGCGGCCGCTACTGGCGTTGCAGCAGCGCCAGGCCGACTGGCTGGATCGCCTGCTGCCCGGTGCCAGCGCGCAGCCGTTGCACGAACGCCTGCTCAACCCGCTGGAGCGCGAAGCGCAGGTACAGCCGGCGGCGGACGGGGCGCTGCTCAGCCAGCGCGAACTGACCGTGCTGAAGCTGATCGCCCAGGGCTGTTCGAATCAGGACATCGCCCAGCAGCTTTACATCTCGCTGCACACGGTGAAGACCCACGCGCGGCGGATCAACGTCAAGCTCGGCGTGCGCCGCCGCACCCAGGCGGTGGCCACCGCCAAGGCGCTGGGTTTGATGGGGTAGCCCTCAGTGCAGGGCGGTGGTGCGGTTCATCTGGCGCAGGCGCTGGCTCACCGTCAGCCGCTGGGCCTCGTCGTCGCTGAGCAGCAGGGCGCGTTCGAGGTCGTAGCGCTCGCCCTGCGGGCAGTCGATCAGGCGGTAGAGGTCCGCGCGCGCCAGGTGATCGGCCACGTTCGGCGGCCCGAGCAGCAGGACCCGTTCGGCATCCTTCAGCGCCGCCAGCGGATCGTCGGCCTGCTGGTGCAATTGCCGCAGATTGCGCGACAGCCGCCGCAACAGCCCGTGGCCGTCGCAGGTGGCCAGGTGCGCGGCGCTCAGTTCGACCGCGTTGCCGAAATGACGCACCAGCAGGTCGCGGCAGTCACGGGTATACAGGCGACGCCCGCCGCAGGGGTCGAGCAGGTGATCGGCGCCGGGCACGCGGAGCAGGAAGTAGCCGGGGAAGTTGACGCCCTGCAGGGGAATCTCCAGACGCCGGGCCAGTTCCAGGGCAATCAGCGCCAGCGACAGCGGCTGACCGCGGCGACGCTGCAGCACCTTGTGCAGCAGCGCGGCCTGCGGGCGCAGCGGCGAATCGTCGTCTTCATGGAAGTCCAGCGCGCTCAGCTGGCGCAGCAGCGGTTGCGCCAGCTCCCTGGCCGGCAATTGCGGCAGTGCCACGGCCACGCGCTGCTCGAGGCTCGCCAGCTCGCGCAGCACCTGCGCGGGTTGCACGTCGGCGTCATGTTCGGCGGCAACCCAGAGCGCCGCCTCGAAAACGGCGGGGGGGTCCGATTCCAGACAGGCTAGGCAGGCTTGACGCGGATTCATGGCGACCCTCCAGGCTGGCTCGCTCTAGTTATTTAGCTGGCCGACGAACCTTCGTCCAGCAGGAGCGGCCCGGCGGTGGAGGCGGGGCGAAAACGGGAGGGGCGGGGTGCGGTCGGGCGAGGCCGCCTGCGATGACCGGCGTGCCGGCGCTCGCAGGATTCCTGGTTCAGTTGCGGGCTTGGCTGGCCGAGGATGTCGAATGCGCGCCTTGCGCCATGGAGGCGAGCAGCGCCGGGGAAGCCTCGCCATTCTCGATGGCCAGGCCGAGCTGCACGCTCATGATGAAACGCTCGAGCTTCTCGCGATTGCGCCACTGATCGGCACTGATGAAGCGCTTGACGGTCACGCCGTCGTCATTGGACAGCGTCAGCAGCACGCTGCCATCAAGCCGCTCAATGCTGAAGTTCACGTAATAGTCAGCCTGGAAGACGTCGGAAATCATCTGAAAGGGGCTTTCCATCTCGGTACCTGCCTGGGTGGCTTAATTCACACAGGTAGATGGACGAGGCGGTGCCGATAAAGTTCGCGGCGCATCTACGGAAGGCGGCGCGTTTCGCTGGTTTTCCGGCGAAACCGATGGACGGTCGGGCGATGCACCAGAAAGACCACGGAAATCAAGGCTTTGCCCTTTTCTGGTGAAATTTCGAGCAAGCCTGCCGAGGCGCGCCGGCAGTGCGGTGCAGGCGCTGCCGGTGAGCCGCGCCGCTACTGCCCGGCGCCGTCGAGGACGATCTCGCTCAGGGCGTCCGCCTGATTCTTGAAGGCGCGGGCGAACACCTCGCGATTCTTCGCCATGAAAATGCCGACTTCCTCGACCTGCTGTTCGCTCAGCGAAGGCACGGCCTTCTGCAGCACCTCGCCGAGGGATTCGGCCAGCTCGAGCATCTTGTCGTAACGATCCGCCTCGGCTTTATCCATGAACAAACGCTCCTGATCGCGACTGCTGCGATACACCACTTCGACGGCCATTCCCCACCTCGATTGCCTTCAGCTTGGGTTGATGTTACTGGATTTATATACAGTGTACGGTGCCGCCGCCGCCGAGGAAAGTCTGTCGGCGATTTCCTGCTTTGGTACTGCCGCGGCGAAATCGTCACGGCCATCGCGTAGCATCTTCGATGCCGCTGGTGCCGTTCCTGCATGCGCCGTGCACAGGATAATCCCGCGAGCCAGCCAAGGAGCGTCAACGTGAAACTGAATTGGGCCGAGTCCCTGCGTCATTCCCTGCATGAACTGGCCGAGTCGCTGGGCAACCTGCTGGTGGAGAGCTTCCATTACCTGGCGCTGTTCGCCATTGGCGCGGTGACCGCCTGGGCGGCGGTGATGGCGTTCTGCGACATGGTGGAGAAGGGGCACACCAGCGTCGACGACATCCTCCTGCTGTTCATCTACCTGGAACTGGGCGCCATGGTGGGGATTTACTTCAAGACCAACCACATGCCGGTGCGCTTCTTGATCTACGTGGCGATCACCGCGTTGACCCGCCTGCTGATCTCGGACGTTTCCCACCACAACCGGCCGGACCTCAGCGTGATCTACGTGTCGGCTGCAATCCTGCTGCTGGCCGTGGCGATTCTGGTGGTGCGTTATGCCTCGTCGCGCTTCCCTTCGGTGCAGCACGACGGGCCGGGCAAGCCGGGGCCGCGTCCGGCGGCGGAGCGCGAGGCTTCCGAACGCGATTGAAGCGCTTCGCGTGCCGGTTCAGGCGCTTTGCGGCGGGGTGTCTGGCGGGGCATCCGGGGATCGAAGGACCGCGTCCCTGTCCGGAATGTGCACTGTTGCTCAACCGGCCGTCGGTGGTTTTCAAGAGTTGGCCGTGGACTTGCTAGGTCACCAGGGACACTCATGTTCCGCAGGTGTACGGCCATGCTCAATCCTTTCCAGTTCGTCAGCGAATCCTTCAAGGACGAGTTCCATGTGCGCTTCAGCATCGAACGCATGGACGGCAGCATCACCATGTCGCTGACCAACGAGAGCGGCGTGGTTGCCCGTCGTGCGCTGAGCAGCGAACAGCTGGGCGACCTGTCCAAGCTGGAGCAGACGGTGCAGAGCATTCGTTTCGGCCTGGCCATCGACAATGGCCAGGGCATTCGCTGCCTCAATCAGATCAGCGCCAAGGCCGCCAACGAGCCGTTGCCCAACGGCTAGTTCCGTCACGGGCCGCTGGCTGCCTCAGGCATCCAGCGGCGCCAGCAGCCGGTCCACTTCTTCCTCGGTCATCTTCCATTCGCCCTGCGATCCGCCCTCCAGCACGCCGCGGGCCAGGCCGGCCTTGGCCTGCTGCAGCTGCTGGATCTTCTCCTCGACGCTGCCACGGGCGATCAGCTTGTAGACGAACACCGGCTTGTCCTGGCCAATGCGGTAGGCGCGATCGCTGGCCTGCGCCTCGGCGGCCGGGTTCCACCAGGGGTCGAAGTGAATCACGGTGTCGGCGGCGGTGAGGTTGAGCCCGGCGCCGCCGGCCTTGAGGCTGATCAGGAAGATCGGCAGGGTGCCGGCCTGGAACTGCTGCACCGGCGTGCGCCGGTCGCGCGTCGCGCCGGTGAGCAGCGCGTAGGGAATCTTGCGGCGCTGCAATTCGGCCTCGATCAGCCCAAGCATGCCGGTGAACTGGGAGAACAGCAGCACCCGGCGGTTCTCATTGAAGAGCGCCTCGAGCATCTCCAGCAGGGTCGCCAGCTTGGCCGAATGCTCGGGTTTGTAGGGCGTCTTCTCGCCTTCCAGCAGGCGCAGGTCGCAGCAGGCCTGGCGCAGGCGCAGCAGCGCCTCGAGGATGATGATCTGGCTGCGCGCCAGGCCCTGGCGCCCGATCTCCTCGCGGACCTTGCGATCCATCGCCAGGCGCAGCGTCTCGTAGCGGTCGCGCTGCGCATCGCTGAGCTCGACCCACTGGATCACCTCGGTCTTCGGCGGCAACTCGCGCGCCACCTGCTCCTTGGTGCGGCGCAACAGGAACGGGCGCACGCGGGCATTCAACTGGGCCAGGCGCGCGGCGTCGGCATGCTTCTCGATCGGCGCGCGGTAGGTCTGGTTGAAGCTCTTCTCGGTGCCCAGCCAGCCCGGCATGAGGAAGTCGAACAGCGCCCAGAGTTCGCCCAGGTGATTCTCCAGCGGCGTGCCGGTCAGGCACAGGCGCTGGCCGGCGCTGAGTTCGCGCACCGCCTGGGCCGCTTTGCTGCGGGCATTCTTGACGTTCTGCGCCTCGTCGAGAATCAGCAGATGGAAGGGCTGCGCGGCCAGCACCTTGGTATCGCGCGGCAGCAGCGCGTAGGTGGTCAGCAGCAGGTCGTACTGGTCGAGTTTGGCGAAGTGCGCGCGCCGACGTGGACCATGCAGCGCCAGCACGCGCAGATCCGGGGCAAAACGCGCCGCTTCGTCCTGCCAGTTGGGAATCAGGCTGGTGGGCATGACGATCAGCGCCGGGCGGGTCAGGCGTCCGGCGTGTTTTTCCGCCAGCACGTGGGCAAGGGTCTGCAGGGTTTTGCCCAGGCCCATGTCGTCGGCCAGCACGCCGCCGGCCTCCAGTTCGCCCAGCGCCTGCATCCAGGCCAGGCCCTGCGCCTGATACGGGCGCAATTGCGCGTTGAGTCCCGCGGGCGCGGCGGCCGGCTGCTGCGGCAGCTCGCGCAGGCGTTCGGCGAAGCGCCGCAGGCGTTCGCCACCCTGCCATTCCAGGGCGAGGCTGGCCTCCATGCCGGCCAGCCGTGCGGCGTCCGGCTTGGCCAGGCGCAGGCGATCCTGTTCCAGCGGTGGATCGCGGAAGAACAGGTCGCCGAGCGCGCCGAGCAGCGGTTTCAGCCGCGCGAAAGGCAGCGCGACGCGGCGCCCGTCGCCTGGCAGCGGCACCATCAGCATCTCGTCGTCACGGCGCTTGTGCAGCGTGTCGGCGCTGAGCAGCCAGGGCGTATGGCGGATCGCATGCAGCAGTACCGGCAGCAGGCTGACGCGGCGGCCCTCGACTTCGACGCCCATCTCCAGATCGAACCAGTTCTGCTCCGGGGTTTCTTCCAGGCGCGAATACCAGGCGTCGATTTCGGCGAGGTGGAAGAGGAATTCCGGGCGGATCAGGATGCGCCAGCCCTGCTCGCGCAGGCGCGGCAGGCCTTCGCGGACGAAGCTCAGCCAGGCGGCGTCGGCGGGCAGCTCGAAGGCCTCTCCGGCCTTTTCCGGCAGCGCTTCGCTGACCCGCAGGGCGACGCTGAAACCGTACTGGCCGAGTTCGCGACGCAGCGCCGCTTCGGCCTCCGGCTGGCGGCGGATGCGCAGTTGCCGGTGATCGGCGAGCGGCACGACCAGGTCGCGGTTCTGCCGTCCGTGCGCCAGGTGTCCGGCGTACTCGAAGGCGAGGGCGGCGCGGTGCTGGGTCTGCTCGGTCATGCGCCCCTTGCGCGCGTCGAAATGCACGCGCACGTGGCTGTTCAGGCTGAGCAGCGGCTGCGGTTGCAGGTCGTCGCGGAGGATCTCGTCCGGCGCGTTGGCGCTGGGCAGCGCTTCGTGGCGATCGAGCTGGCGCTGCAGGGTCAGCAGGGCGGCCGCGGCGTGCTTGCAGTTGCGTCCGACCGGGCAGCTGCAACTGCAGTGGAACGTCCAGCCGTCGCCCTGCGGCTGCAGGCGGATGGTCTGCCGGTAGGGCAGGTCGGCACTGCCGGAGCAGAGTGCGCGCAGGTTCAGTTCGTCCACTTCCAGCAGCGTCGCCCGCTCCTGCTCGGCGTAAGCCCGGGCACGCTCCAGGCAGGCAGGGTCGAAGGCGGCCCGCCAGTCGTCAGGCAGGCCCCGGCGGAGGTCCGGGCGCATCGGCACGGCGGAAGGGGGCGATGAGGGTTTCAACATGCTCGGTCGCTGCGAGTCGTGAACCGTCAATTCTCGCACGCGGCGCCGCGCTTGGGCACCCGTTGGCGGGCGTTCGTCGGAGGTGCAAGCGTGTGCGGGACGGCGCGCGAGGCCGGCGCAAGCGCGCTACAGCGGGCGGCTCAGGGCCTGCCGGTACTGTCCCGGCGTGCCGCCGAATTCGGCGCGGAAGCGGTTGCTGAAGTGGCTGGCGCTGGCGAAGCCGCAGGCCAGGGCGATGTCACCGAGCGCCAGAGGGCTGTCGCGCAGCAACTCGCGGGCACGTTGCAGACGCCGGGCCAGCAGGTAGCGGTGCGGCGGCAGGCCGAAGCTCTCGCGGAACATCCGCGCGAAGTGATACTCGGACAGCGCCGCGATGCCGGCCAACTGGCCAAGGCTAATGGCGTCGTCCAGGTGCGCTTCGATGTAGTCGACCAGGCGCCGCCGCAGCCGCGGCGCCAGCCCGCCCTTCAGGCGCAGCTCGGGCCGGCGGCCGACCTGGGTCAGCAGCGCGTGTTCGAGCATGGCGTGGGCGAGGCTGCTGGTCAGCAGGCGCTCGCCGGGTTCGCTCCAGTCCAGTTGGCTCAGCTGGCGGAAGCGCCGGGCCTGCTGCGGATCGTCGAGGAAGGTCGCCTCGTTGAGCTGCAGTTCGCGCGGTTCGCGGTCGAGCAGGGTCACCGCGCTCTGCGCGAAGCGTTCCGGGCTGACGTAGAGGTGGGCCAGGCGGATGTCGCCGTTGATTACCCAGGCCGATTCATGCCCGGCGGGGAGGACGCACAGCTTGTCCGGCGCGCCCTTGGCATGCGGGCGCTCGCGGCGGAAGGTGCCGGTGCCGCCGTCCAGGTAGCAGGACAGCGTGTGCCAGGCCGTACCGGTGTAGTCGCGGGCGTCGTGATGGTTGCTCCACAACGCCGCAGCCAGCCCGTCGCCCAGTTCCGCGCTGTGTTCCAGGCGGGCATGGGGAGAGCTGGCGAGGGATTGGAAGACCTGATTCTGTTCGAGCTGCGACATGCGGACACCTCAATGCCGTCATCCTACGGCGCCGACGGCGGCCTGCGCAGCCACCGTCGGCGAAAAAGCGCAAGAATCTGCAAGTCAGTGCAGCAGCTTCTCGATGGTGGCGATCAGGGCGTCGTAGGCCACCGGTTTGCCGATGTGCTGGTTGAAACCGGCGTCGAGGGTTTTCTGCGCGTCATCGCTGGTGCCGTAGCCGGTGAGGGCGATGGCCGGCACGCCGGCGCATTGCGGCAACTGGCGCAGGGCGCGGATCAACGCGTGGCCGTCCATGTTCGGCATGCCGATGTCGGAGAGGATCAGGTCGAACGTCTGGGTGTCGGCCAGCGCCAGCGCCTTCTCGCCGCTGGTCGCGGTGGTCACCCGGGCCTCTTCCATCTCCAGCAGCATCTGCAGGGTTTCGAGGATGTCCGGCGAGTCGTCCACCAGGAGAATCCGCAGGTTCCTGAGCTTGCCGCCTTCGACGGCCCCCTTATCGGCCGCAAGCGCGTGCGGCAGGGTGTAGAGCGGCAACCAGACGCTGAAGGTGCTGCCTCGCTGCCGGCCGGCTGAGGTCACGGCGACGCGCCCGCCATGCGCTTCGGCCAGTTGCCGCACCAGCGACAGGCCGATGCCGAGGCCGTCGCGGTTGCGCTGCGCGTGCTGGCCTTCGCCCTGGCCGAACAGTTCGAACACCTTGGGCAGGAAGTCTTGGTCGATGCCCTGTCCGTCGTCGATCACCTGCAGCCGCGCCATGCCCCCGTCCAGGTCCGTGAGCAAGGTAACGTGACCGCCGTTGAGGGTGAATTTCAGGGCGTTGTTCACCAGGTTCCAGACGATCTGCTCGACGCGGGTGAAGTCGGCCTCGATGATCATCGGTTCGCCGTCGGCGCCGTGGCGCACGCTGAAGGCGATATCCCGCGCCGCGGCTTCGGCCTGGGCCACCTTGCCGATGTCGTCGATCAGCTGGCGCAGGTCTACGGGTGTGCTCTTGAGCTTGAGCTTGCCGGTGCGCACGCGGGACAGGTCGAGCAGGTCGTCGATGATCCGCGCCTGGCTCTGCACCGCCTGCTGGATGGTGTGCGCCGCCTTGCTCATCAACCCCGAGGACTTGACCGCCGGCAGGCGGCTGAGCAGCTCGGCATGCAGCTGGATCAGGTTCAGCGGGTGCTTGAGCTCGTGCGACATGATGGCGAAGAACTCATCCTTGAGCTGGCTGGAGTTCTTGCTCTCGTTCAGCTGGCTTTCCTGCTGCATCAGTTGACGCTTGTGCTCGGTCAGGTCGCGGGCGATCTTCACGTAGCCCTGCCGCTGGCCGACCAGAGGGGTCATGATCCCGCTGCAGTAGAAGCGGCTGCCGTCCTTGCGCTGGTGCCAGCGTTCGTCCTCGGCGCGGCCGTTCTCGCGGGACTTGAGCATCTCCTGCTGCGGCACGCCGGCCTCGATGTCTTCGGGCGTGAAGATCAGCGCGCCGGGCTGCCCCAGCGCTTCCTGCTCGAGGTAGCCGAAGTTGATCTCGGCGCCCTTGTTCCAGCTGGTGATCAGGCCCTCGGTGTCCAGCGTGATGATGGCGTAGTCGCGGGTGCTTTCCGCCACCAGGCGCATCAGTTCCTCGCCGGCACGCAGTTGCTCCTCGGCCTCGCGCCGGCGGCTGATGTCGAAGAAGGTCAGCACGGCCCCTTCGATACGGTCCTCGGTGGTGCGATAGGGCAGCAGGCGCACGATGTACCAGGCGCCATCGGTGCTCTGCACTTCGCGCTCGATCAGCCGGAGCGACTCGAACACCCGCGAGGTGTCCTCGGCCAGCTCGTCGTAATACAGGCGGTGGGTGATATCCAGCAGCGAGCGGCCGGCGTCGGTCGGGATGATGCTGAAGATGTCGACCGCCCGCGGGGTGTACCACTTGATGCGCAGGCCGCGGTCGACGAACACCGTGGCGATGTCGGCCGAGGTGATCAGGTTCTGCAGGTCGTCGTTGATCTTGCCGGTTTCCTCGACCTTGGACTTCAGCTCGTGGTTGACGGTGATCAGCTCCTCGTTGATCGACTGCAAATCCTCCTTGCTGGTCTCCAGTTCCTCGGTGGTGGAGCGCAGTTCCTCGTTGATCGCCTGCAGTTCCTCGTTGGAGGCCTTGAGTTCCTCGGTGGAGGTTTCCGACTGCTCGATGGTGGCTTGCAGCTGCTGCTTGGTGCGCTGCAACTCCTCCTCCAGATGCGAGAGCACGCTGTCCTTGCCGTCGTCACGGGGCGACTTGGCCTCGTTGCTCATCGTTTCCTCGACCTCGTCGAACAGCACCAGCACCAGTTCGCTACCGGCTTCGCCATCGGTGAACGGGCGCGCCACCATGTTCACGTAGAAGGTCCGGCCGTCGCGGGCCAGGCGCACGCGGCGGGCCTCTACGCTCATCCGCGACTGGATGGCCTGGAACAGCGCGGTGCGCAGTTCCAGGCGCAGTTCCGGGTGGACCAGGGTCAGCAGGTTGTGCGAGGGCTCGCCACCGACGTAGCGCAGGAAGTGTCCGGCGCGATCGGACATGTGCACGATCTCGGACTCGTGGTTGACGATCACGCTGGGCGGCGCGTACTGCTCGAGCACGCGGCGATGCACTTCGGCGAAGGACACCTTGCGCCGCTCGTAGCTGGTGGTCTTCATTACCGTGGGGGCGAGCTGGAAACCTTCGGTCGGCACCACTGGCGTGGGCCGGGTGATTCCGATGTCGGTCCTGGCGCGGTAGATGCGGTTCTTCTTGTCTATCACGGTGAACAGGTCGGCGCAGGCATCGGCCGACTCCGAACTGCCGAGGAACAGGTAGCCGCCCGGGCGCAGGGCGAAGTGGAACATCCTCAGGATGTCGTGCTGCACGTCGCGGTCGAGGTAGATCAGCAGGTTGCGGCAGGAAATCAGGTCGAGCTTGGAAAACGGCGGATCGCGAAGCAGGCTGTGCTGGGCGAACAGCATCTTCTCGCGGATTTCCTTCTTGATCCGATAGTACGTCTGTTCCTTGGTGAAGAACTGCCGCAGGCGCGTCGGCGTCACGTCGGTGATGATCGCCTCGGGAAAGATGCCGGCGCGCCCGACCGCGATGGCGCGTTCGTCGATGTCGGTGGCGAACACCTGGAGTTTCGCCGGCCTGCCGTCGAGCTCCGCCTGGTCGCTGAGTAGCATCGCCAGCGAGTAGGCCTCCTGGCCGGTCGAGCAGCCCGCCGACCAGACGCGGATTTCGCGCTCCTCGTCGGTGTTTTCCTCGAAGAGCAGGGGAATGATGTCGCGTTCCAGCGCCTCGAAGGCCTCGCGGTCGCGGAAGAAGTTGGTCACGCCGATCAGCATGTCGCCCAGCAGCGCGTGCGTCTCGCCATTGTTTTCCAGCAGGTAGTCCAGGTACGCGGGAAGGCTCTGCTTGGCATTCACCTGCATCCGTCGCTCGATGCGGCGCAGCACCGTCGCACGCTTGTAATGGCGGAAATCGTGCCCGGTGCGGTTGCGCAGCAGGTTGATCACGTCGCGCAGCGCCCGCTCTGCAGCCTGTGCCTGTTCCTTGGTCTCGACGCCATGAATCTGGATCGCGGAATCTTCCTGGGGATAGTCCGGCAGGGCGATGTTGCGCAGGTTCTGCCACAGCTCGGTGAGCTTCTGCGGCATGTCGGTAACCGGCAGGACCATGTCCACCAGGCCGGTCTCTATCGCGCTGCGCGGCATGCCTTCGTATTCCGCATCTTCGGGGGTCTGCGCCATGGTCACGCCGCCCTGTTCCTTGATGCGCGCCAGGCCGACGGTGCCGTCGCTGCCGTTGCCAGAGAGGACGATGCAGAACGCGCGCTCCTTGTGTACATCGGCCAGGGTACGGAAGAACAGGTCGATGGACGTGTGCTGGCCACGGCGTGCCGGCGGGTCGGTCAGGCGCAGGTAGCCGTCGTTCATCGACAGGTCCTTGCCCGGCGGAATCACATAGACGTGGTGTTTCTCGATCGGCACCGGTTCGGTCACCTGCAGGACCTTCATCCGGGTGGCGCGCTGGAGCACCTGCGCCGCGCTGCTTTCGTGATCCGGCGAGAGGTGCAGGATCACCACGAAGGCCATGCCGTTGTCCTTCGGCATCTGCTCCAGAAACCGCTGCAGGGCTTTCAGCCCGCCTGCCGAGGCGCCGATGCCGACGACGGGAAAATCCAGCTTGCTGCTGATGCTGTTGTCGTTTCGCGGAACGGACATGGAGTCGCCTGGCACTGGGGTCATAGAACTCTCTGGATAAGCCTTGCCGGAACCCGCCGTAGCGGCGTGGGGGTACCGCGGACGTTCATCGATTCGCGGAGTTGGGTGGACGGCGAAACGGGCGGCTTGCGGCGCGTCCGCGTGCGGCCATGGAGTATCGCATGTTGACCACCGCCGACGGCTTCCGTTGCCGAGCGATCACGGCCGTCAAAAGCGCAAGTTCCTGCAAGCGGCCAGGCCCGACGCGCGGCAGACTCTGCGTCGCCGCATCGCTTGCCCTTTCGCTTCGGGAGTCACCATGAACCTCGCCTTGTACCTGCTCACCGTGCTGATCTGGGGGACTACCTGGATCGCCATCAAGCTGCAGATGGGCGACGTCGCCATCGCCGCCTCCATCGCCTATCGCTTCGCCCTGGCCGCGCTGGTGCTGTTCGCCTACCTGCTGCTGCGCGGCAGCCTGCAACGGCTCGATCGTCGCGCGCAGCTGCTCTGCGTGGCCCAGGGGCTGTGCCTGTTCTGCGTCAACTTCCTGTGCTTCTACAGCGCCAGCCAGTGGATACCCAGTGGCTTGATCGCGGTGGTGTTCAGCACCGCCACCCTGTGGAACGCGCTGAACGCGCGGGTGTTCTTCGGCCAGCGCATCGCGGCGAACGTGCTGGCCGGCGGCGCGCTGGGGCTGCTCGGCCTGGCGCTGCTGTTCTGGCCGGAACTGGGCGGCCACTCCGCCAGCCGTGAAACCCTGATCGGCCTCGGCCTGGCGCTGCTCGGGACCCTGTGTTTCTCCGCCGGCAACCTGCTCTCCAGCCTGCAGCAGAAGGCCGGCCTGCGCCCGCTGAGCAGCAACGCCTGGGGCATGCTCTACGGCACCCTGGCGCTGCTCGCGGTGTGCCTGGTCAGCGGCACGCCGCTGAGCTTCGACTGGAGCACGCGCTACGTCGGCTCGCTGCTGTACCTGGCGATTCCCGGCTCGGTGATCGGCTTCACCGCCTACCTGACCCTGGTCGGCCGCATGGGGCCGGAACGCGCCGCCTATTGCACCGTGCTGTTCCCGGTGGTGGCGCTGAACATCTCGGCGTTCGTCGAGGGCTACCAGTGGACGCTGCCGGCCCTGTGCGGCCTGGTGCTGGTGATGGCCGGCAACCTGCTGGTGTTCCGCAAGGCGCGTCCGGTCCCGGCAGTGGCGCCGACGCCGGCCTGAAACCGCGGCTTCAGCTGTGCGACAGCCGCGGGCCGAAGAGGATGATCGCGGCGCCCAGCAGGCACACCGCGCCGCCGAGGTAGTCGCTGGGTAGCGGGCGGGTACGCTCGACGAACGCGAGCCAGAACAGTGCCGAGCAGACGTAAACGCCCCCGTAGGCGGCGTAGGCGCGACCGGCGAACTCGGCCTCGACGCGGGTGAGGATCAGCGCGAAGGCCGTCAGCGCCAGCAGGCCGGGGGCGATCCACAGCGCGCTGCGGTCCATCCGCAACCACAGCCAGAAGGCGTAGCAGCCGGCGATCTCGAACAGCGCGGCGGCGAAGAACCAGAGGTAGTTGAGCACGGCGAGGCCTTGTCATCGAAGGGAACGCTGATTCTACAGGCGCGGCGGATCAGCCGCTCTACAGCGCCACGTTCAGGCCGAAGCGCCGGCGCAGGCCCTTTTCCAGCAGCCCCTTGGGCAACCAGCGCGCCAGCAGCGGCAGCGCCTGGCTGCCGTTGCCCAGGCGCAACAGGCGCGGGCGTTGCGGGCGGCGCACGGCGTCGAACAACTGCTGGGCGAAGTCGCTGGCCGGCGTCGGGTTGTCCTGCGAGGCGTTGGCGCGGGCGCGGATGCCGTCGCGGATCGGCCACCAGGGCGAGTCCTCGCCGATCAGCGATTCGGCCTCGCGGCTGGCGTTGGTGCCGAAGCTCGAGGCGATCGCGCCGGGCTGCACTTCCATCACCTCGATGGCGAACGGCGCCAGCTCCATGCGCAAGGCATCGGACAGCGCGTGCACCGCCGCCTTGGAGGCGCAGTAGGCGCCGGCGAAGGGGGTCACCAGGACGCTGGACACGCTGCCGATGTTGACCACCAGGCCGCGGCTCTCGCGCAGCAGCGGGAAGCAGGCGCGGGTCACGCCGACCACCGCGAACACGTTGGTTTCGAATTGCCGGCGCAGGGCTTCGGCGCCGCCGTCCAGCAGCGGGCCCATCGCGCCGTAGCCGGCGTTGTTGATCAGCACGTCGAGGCGCCCGGCGTTTTTCAGCAGGCGTTCGGCGAGGCGGTGGACGGCGCTGGCATCGTTGACGTCGAGCTGCACGGCATTGAAGCCGGCGCTTTCCAGGGAGGCCAGGTCCTCGGATTTGCGGGCGCTGGCCCAGACCTGGTAGCCGCCGCGCTTGAAGGTGTCGGCCAGCGCGCGGCCGATGCCGCTGGAGCATCCTGTGATCAGGACGACGGGTTGGCTCATGTGGCAGTTCCTTCTTCTTGTAGTTGTCATGCGCAAGCCCGGCCTTGGTCGAATTGCCAGGCGACCAAGGTGCGGCAAGCGCTGCGACATCGTACAACAAGAAACGTGGCGGGCGGCTACCGCGACGCGTTCGGCGGCTCGATCAGTCCTGCGGCTCGTCGCGCAGGAACACCAGGCTGTCCGCACTCGACTGGTCGGCGCTGAAGCGGTAGCCGGCATAGTCGAAGCCCTGCAGCTGGCGCGGGTCCTTCAGGCGCTCCTTGATCACGTAACGCGCCATCAGCCCGCGGGCTTTCTTCGCGTAGAAGCTGATGATCTTGTACTGGCCGTTCTTCAGGTCCTTGAACTCGGTGTCGACGATGCGGCCGGCGAACGCCTTGCGTTTGACCGAGGAGAAGTACTCCTTCGACGCCAGGTTGAGCAGGACGTCGTCGCCCTGCGCGGCCAGGGCTTCATTGAGCCAGCCGGTGATACGTTCGCCCCAGAAGGCGTACAGATCGGCGCCGCGCGGGTTGGCCAGCTTGGTGCCCATTTCCAGGCGATACGGCTGCATCAGGTCGAGCGGGCGCAACAGGCCGTAGAGGCCGGAGAGCATGCGCAGGTGCTGCTGGGCGAAGGCGAAATCCTTCTCGGTGAAATCCTCGGCGGCAAGGCCGGTGTAGACATCGCCCTTGAACGCCAGCAGAGCCTGCTTGGCGTTGGCAGGGGTGAAGTCCGCGTTCCAGCTGCCGTAACGCGCGGCGTTGAGGCCGGCGAGCTTGTCCGAGAGGTGCATCAGCTCGCCGATCTGCGCCGGGCTCATGGCGCGCAGCTGCTCGACCAGTACCTGGGCGTCGTCCAGGTGCTGCGGGAGGCTGTGTGTGGCGGTGGTCGGCGGGGTGTCGTAGTCCAGCGTCTTGGCCGGTGAAATCACCATCAGCATGGGTCGTTGTCTCCTTGGGGTCGGCGCCGATTCTAGGCGTTACCCGGGGTGCGGCTCCAGCCATGCGGGCGATCAGTCGGGGCGATAGCGTGGCGGAAAGGCGAGAAAAGCGCCGGAGCGCATCAAGGACGGGCGTTTCGCGGGAAGTTCGGGGAACCGCAGGGGCGATTTTTGCGGCAGGCCCCGGTGGGGCGGACTTCCGACTTTAACGGCGCCCGGAAGCCTCGCCAAGGTCATTTCGTCGCTGTGACAAAAAAGGCCGTCCGGCAGGAAAAAAGACTTCTTATCGTCATCGAAACTGCTGTATGAACGTTTTCAGACAGCCGATTCCTGCAGACAGGTGGCGTCCCCAGCCCGCACCTTGAATGCAGTCCCCCGCGTCCGTGACGCAGGGAGTCGGCGGTCCTTCGCGGCGGAGCGCTGTTCCGGCATTCCGTCGCCTGGCCTCTCGAAAAGGTGACCGAGTATGGATGACCACGGACGCTCAAGCTCTACCCAGCCAATCCTCTACGTCCTCGATACCAACGTCCTGATCCACGATCCAAACGCCTTGCTCAATTTCCAGGAACACCACGTCGCCATTCCGATGACCGTGCTGGAGGAACTCGACAGTCTGAAGACCGGTAAACACAGCGTCGCCGCGGAGTGCCGCCAGGCGATACGCCTGATCGACAAGGTGCTGGGAGATGCCACTCCGGAAGAGGTGGAGAAGGGCGTACCGATCCAGCGCGGCAAGAGCGGGCCCAAGGGCACGCTGTCCATCCTCATGAGCAAGCGCGCGGAGCCGATCACCTGGCTGCCCGAGCACCTCAACGACAACAAGATCATCAACCAGCTAGTGGAACTGCGCAGCCGCTTCCCCGGCGAGCTGGTGGTGCTGGTGACCAAGGACATCAACATGCGCCTGAAGGCGCGTGCCTGCGGGATCGATGCCGAGGAATACCACTCCGACCAGCTGATCGACGACGTCGACATGCTCTCGCGCGGCTACCACAGCATGACCGGCTCGTTCTGGGACCGCGTGGCCAAGGTCGACACCCGCCAGGACCATGGTCGCACCTGGCACCGCGTGCAGCTCACCGACAACCTGCCGGCGGTGCACGTCAACGAGTTCATCCTCGACGAGCAGGGTTTCGTCGGCTGGGTGAAGGGCATTCGCGAGAGCGAGCTGCTGATCCTCGACATGCACCAGGAACCGCTGCTGCACCAGGAAGCCTGGGGCCTGCGCCCGCGTGACATCCACCAGGCGCTGGCGCTGTTCGCGCTGCTCGATCCGGACATCCACCTGGTCAACCTGACCGGCGCGGCCGGCTCCGGCAAGACCATCCTCGCGCTGGCCGCGGCCATCGAGCAGACCATGGTGACCAAGCGCTACCGGCGCATCATCGCCACCCGCAGCGTGCAGGGCCTCGACGAGGACATCGGCTTCCTGCCCGGCACCGAAGCCGAGAAGATGGAGCCCTGGCTCGGCGCCATCACCGACAACCTCGAAGCCCTGCACATGGACGACGAGAACACCCACGGCAGCGTCGACTACATCCTGCAAAAGGTCCCGCTGCAGTTCAAATCGCTCAACTACATCCGCGGGCGCAGCTTCCAGCAGAGCCTGATCCTCATCGACGAGTGCCAGAACCTCACCCCGCACCAGATGAAAACCATCATCACCCGCGCCGGCGCAGGCTCGAAGGTGATCTGCCTGGGCAACCTGGCGCAGATCGACACCCCGTACCTGTCCGCCACCAGTTCGGGCCTCACCTACCTCACGGAGCGTTTCAAGGATTTCCCCCACGGCGTGCACATCACCCTGCAGGGTGTGCCGCGTTCGGTCCTCGCGGAGTACGCCGAAGCGCACATGTAAGCCATGCCCCGCGCACCGCCGCCCTGGCGGTGCCTTCAGCCCGTCGCTGCGTGCCGCCTCCGGCACGCAGCGCGGCACCTTCGTTGTAAACTGCCGGCTTTCAATGCCGGACGACTCCCATGCTCACCCACCTCGATTCCCAAGGCCGCGCCAACATGGTCGACGTCACCGAAAAGGCGGTGACCTCGCGCGAAGCCACCGCCGAAGCGCGGGTGCGCATGCTCCCCGCCACCCTGGCGATGATCCAGCAGGGCGGCCACCCCAAGGGCGACGTATTCGCCGTCGCGCGCATCGCCGGCATCCAGGCGGC
>NZ_DJTK01000021.1:0-19158 GCF_002438225.1 Pseudomonas sp. UBA6310
CGGGGCCGCAAAGCCGCGCGGCATGCGGCGTTCAGGCCTCGCCGGCGCGCTTCAGCGCCTCGATCAGATCGACCTTGTTCATCCGCGAACGGCCGGCGATGTTGCGCTCGGCGGCGCGCCTGAGCAGCTCGGGTTTGGCCAGGCGGCCCAGCGACGGCTCGCGCTCGGCGGCGGTCTTGCGCGCAATGTCTTCCGGCTGCGCGGAATGCTGCTGGCCGCGACGACTGTCGGCGCGTTTCTTGCGCGAGGTGCGCGCGTATTCGGCGCGGCTCAGCGACTCGCGGGCACGCTCGGGCAGGTAGCGCTCGCCGGTTTCACCGGACGGCTTGCCCGAGCGCGTGCCCCAGTCCTCCTCGGTCCATTGCGCCAGGGCATTGTCAGCCGGCTTGTCGCCGACGTAACCGCCACCCTCGCGCTGGTATTCGTGCACCGCCAGCTGCGCCTTGCGCGCGGACCATTGGCCGGGCTTGCCACCCTTGTCGCCGGCGGTGACACGCTGCTTGACGGTTTCCCACAGCGCCGGATCGGTTTTCTTCGCGGTGCCGGACATGGCGCTTTCCTCCACGCTCTACCTGTGAAGGAAAGACCCCTGCGCCCCGCGCGACGTTCTGCGCCCGGGACGAGCGGGTGTCGGCGCGCCCATCGGCCCGATACGCCAGGCGAAAACACCTGGAGAAGGGAAACCCGGACGCCCCTGGATCGCGCCGCCGGTCGCGAACGGTCTCAGACCGAGAGGTAGCGGCTGATGGTCTGCTCATCCACCTTGTCGCGGGTTTCCTCGACGACGAACTTGCCCTTCTCGATCACCAGGAAGCGGTCGGCGATCTCCATGGTGAAGGACAGCACCTGCTCGGAGACGACGATGGTCAGGTCGCGCAGGTTGCGGATCTCCTTCAGCTTGTGGGCGATGTCCTTGATGATCGACGGCTGGATGCCCTCGGTGGGTTCGTCGAGCAGCAGCACCTTGGGGTTGGTGGCCAGCGCACGGGCGATGGCCAGCTGTTGCTGCTGGCCGCCGGAGAGGTTGCCGCCCTTGCGCGAACGCATCTCGTGGAGCACCGGGAACAGCGCGTAGAGGTCGTCCGGCACCTTGCCCCTGGCCGACGCCGGCAGGCCGGTCTGGATGTTTTCCAGCACGCTCATGTGCGAGAAGATCATCCGCCCCTGCGGCACGTAGGCGATGCCGCGCTCGACGCGCTGGTGGGTTTCCAGCGCGGAGATGTCGGCCCCGTCGACACTGATCTGCCCGCCCCATTGCGGCAGCACGCCCATCAGACTCTTGAACAGGGTGGTCTTGCCCATGCCGTTGCGGCCCATGACCGCGACGATCTCTTTTTTCGCCACGTTCAGGTTCAGCTCGTGAAGGATCTGGCTCTGGCCATAGCCGGAGACGAGGTTGGAAATGGTGAACATAGGATTGCCTCCTGTTCGAAATCCATGGAACCGCGCCCTCTCCCCCGGCCCCTCTCCCGCGAGCGGGAGAGGGGAGACAAGCGGCGCGGTATCTGTCCGATCCCTTCTCCCGAAGGAGGGAGAAGGGAGCCAAGCGGTGCGCGGTGTCTGTCCGATCCCCTCTCCCGAACGCGGGAGAAGGGAGCCAAGCGGTGCGCGGTCTCGGCTGCCCAATTCCCTCTCCCGCTTGCGGGAGAGGGTGCCCGAAGGGCGGGAGAGGGCTGGCTACGCGCACCGAGTCGCCTGCTTCCCTCTCCCCTACGCGTGACGCCCCACCCTCTCTCGTGAACGGCAGGCGGGAGAAAACGCCTCAATGCCCCAGATACACCTCGATCACCTTCGGGTTGCTCTGCACGGATTCCATGCTGCCCTCGGCCAGCACCTTGCCCTGGTGCAGCACGGTGACCTTGTGGGCGATGCTCTTGACGAACTCCATGTCGTGCTCGATGACCAGCACCGAACGCCCCTGGCTGATGCGGTTGAGTAGCTCGGCGGTCTGCACGCGCTCGCTGACGCTCATGCCGGCCACCGGCTCGTCGAGCATCAGCAGCTCCGGGCCCTGCATCAGCAGCATGCCGATCTCCAGCCACTGCTTCTGCCCGTGGGAGAGCAGGTCGGCCTGCTTGTCGAGGAAGTCGCTGAGGAAGATTTCCCCGGCGACTTCCTCGACCCGCGCGATGACCTCGGGCGAGCGCTTGAAGAACAACGCGCCGAACACCTTGCGCCCGCTCGGGTAGGACATTTCCAGGTTCTCGAACACCGTCAGGTTCTCGTAGATCGACGGGTTCTGGAACTTGCGCCCGACCCCGGCGCGGACGATGTCGAACTCCTTCATCCTGGTCAGCTCGCGGCCGTCGAACTCGATGCTGCCGGAGGTCGCCTTGGTCTTGCCGCAGATGAGGTCGAGCACGGTGGTCTTGCCGGCGCCGTTGGGGCCGATAACCACGTGCACTTCGTTGCGGTCGACGTAGAGGTTGAGGTCGTTGACCGCCTTGAAGCCGTCGAAGGACACGGTCAGCCCCTCGATGGCGAGGACCGGTTTGGCGGCCTGGAATCCTGCTGGGCTGTTCATGGCGCGGTCTCCAGTTCACGGGCGGGCGAGGCGGCGGGCGGCTTGGCGGCGAACACGCGCACCTTGGGCGGCGGCACACCGAACAGTTGCTTGCCGAGCGGAAAGCGCGCGACCCACTTGCGCCCGTGGCTTTCCCAGAGGCCGGCGATGCCGTTGGGGAAGTACATGACCACGACGATGAACAGGCCGCCCATCAGGTACAGCCACAGCTCGGGGAAGCTCTCGGAGAAGTAGGTCTTGCCGAAGCTCACCAGCAGCGTGCCGTACACCGCGCCGAGCAGCGACATGCGCCCGCCCACCGCGGCGAAGATGACCATCTCGATCGACGGCACGATGCCGACGAAGCTCGGCGACATGAAGCCGACCTGCAGGGCGAACATCGCCCCGCCGATGGCCGAGAAGGCGGCCGCCAGGCAGAACACGAAGATCTTGAAGCTGGCCACGTCGTAGCCGGAGAAGCGCACGCGTTCCTCCTTGTCGCGCATCGCCATCAGCAGGCGGCCGAGCTTGGAGGTCAGCACGAAGCGGCCGATGAGGATGCAGCCCAGCAGCAGGAAGGCGTTGACGAAGTAGAGGATGACCTTCGCCGAGTTGTCGCGGATGTCCCAGCCGAGCAGGGTCTTCAGGTCGGTGATGCCGTTGACGCCGCCGGTGAGGCCCTGCTGGCCGATGATCAGGATGGTCAGGATCGCCGCGATGGCCTGGGTGACGATGGAGAAGTACACGTCGCCGACGCGGCGCTTGAACATGGCGATGCCGATGATCAGCGCCAGCAGTGCGGGCACCGTGACCACCGCGACCAGGGTAAAGCCGAAGCTGTGGAACGGCTGCCACATCATCGGCAGCTCGGTCAGCTGGTTCCAGTCCATGAAATCCGGGATGCCGGGGGTGGACTGGATCTTGGTGCTCTCCGGGTCGGACGCCTCCAGCTTGAGGAACATCGCCATGCAGTAGCCGCCGACACCGAAGAAGATGCCCTGGCCGAGGCTGAGGATGCCGCCATAGCCCCAGCACAGCACCAGGCCGACGGCGACGAAGGCGTAGGTCAGGTATTTGCCGACCATGTTCAGGCGGAAGGTGTCCAGCGCCAGCGGGAACACCACCAGGATCAGCGCGGCCAGCACCAGCAGGCCGATGGCCCCCTGTTTGCCGCCGAGCAGGTTTTCGTAGGCGTTTTTCATCAGCAAATCTCCCGGCGGACAAAAAGTCGCTTTGAACCGTAGCGAGCAGCTCCAGCTGCAAGAAGCCCGGAGCGCAGTGACGAAGGCGTACATCGAGTACGTTGAGGAAACGAGCACCGCGCGACGCCGCAGATGGAGCGCGCAGTAGGTTGAAAGCGACTTTTCACTTCCGGACCTTTATCGAGAACAGCCCCTGCGGGCGCAGCATCAGGATCAGGATCACCGCCGACAGGGTCAGCACCTTGGCCATCGAGCCGGAGAGGAAGAACTCCATGATCGATTGCGCCTGGGCGATGGTGAACGCCGAGGCGATGGTGCCGATCAGGCTGGCGGCGCCGCCGAAGACCACGGTGAGGAAGGTGTCGACGATATACAGCGAACCGGCCGTCGGCCCGGTGGAGCCGATGGTGGTGAAGGCCGCGCCGGCGACTCCGGCGACGCCGCAGCCGAGGGCGAAGGTCATGCGGTCGACCTTGCGGGTGTTGATCCCCACCGCGCGGCTCATCACCCGGTTCTGCATGGTGGCGCGCACGTGGAGGCCCCAGCGCGAGCGGTACAGCATGATGAAGATGGTCGCGGTGCAGAGCACCGTCAGGCCCATGACGAACAGGCCGTTCTTCGGAATGTCGATGGCCTCGGTGGGGTTCCACGAACCCATGATCCATTCCGGCATTTCCGCGCCGACTTCACGCGCGCCGAAGATCGAGCGGAACGCCTGCTGCATCACCAGGGACAGGCCCCAGGTCGCCAGCAGGGTGTCCAGCGGACGGTGGTAGAGCTTGCTGATCATCGCCCACTCCACCAGCCAGCCCAGGGCGCCGGCGATGAAGAACGAAGCGATGATGGCGAAGAAGAAGTAGTACGGCTGCATCGCCGGTACGTAGTGCAGGGTCAGCGTCGAGATCACGTAGGTGGTGTACGCGCCGACGGTGAGGAACTCGCCGTGGGCCATGTTGATCACGCCCATCTGGCCGAAGATGATCGCCAGGCCGAGTGCCATCAGCAGCAGCACGCAGAACACCGACAAGCCGTTGAAGCCCTGCATGACGGCGATGGCGCCGAAGTCGGATAGCCACTCCATGATTGGTCTCCTGGGTGGGGTGGTGGAATTCTTGGCGGAGCCGTCCTCCCTCTCCCCGGGCCTCTCCCCAAGGGGAGAGGGGGTGGAAAGTGCAAGGACGACACCTGTGTGGAAGCCATCGCCCTCGTCATCGATGCGCGCCAATCGCTCCCTACAGAGGGTCGGTAGGACGCACCAGGTAACGCGCTACGCCAATCGGTCCCCTCGCCCCGGCGGGGAGAGGGTTAGGGAGAGGGGGCGGACTCGCCAGGAGCCCCCCCCCCCTCGACCGGTCACTGATAGCCTTTGGGGAACGGGTTCGGCTCGATCAGCTCGGACTCGTGGACCACCTTGAAGGTACCGTCGGCCTGGATTTCGGCGATGCGCGCCTTGCTCCACAGGTGATGGTTCTCGTGGACCTTCACGTAGCCTTCCGGCGCGGTGGTCAGCTCGATGCCGGGCGATGCCGCGACCACCTTGTCGACGTCGAAGCTGCCGGCCTTCTCGACCGCCGCCTTCCACAGCCATGGGCCGAGGTAGCCGGCCTGGGTCACGTCGCCGATGACCGAGTCCTTGCCGTACTTGGCCTTGAATTCCTCAACGAATTTCTTGTTGTTGGGGTTATCCAGGGTCTGGAAGTACTTCATCGAGGAGTAGAAGCCCTTCATGTTCTCGCCGCCGATGCCGAGCATTTCATCCTCGGTGACGGAGATGGTCAGCAGGGTCTGCTTGTCGCTGGTGATACCTGCGGCCTTCAGTTGCTTGTAGAAGGCCACGTTGGAACCGCCGACCACGGCGGCGAACACCACGTCGGGTTTCTTCAGCTTGATCTTGTTGGTCAGCGAGCCGAACTGGGTGTTGCCCAGCGGGTAATATTCTTCGCCGACGACCTTGCCGCCGAGCACGTTCTCGATGTGCTTGCGCGCGATCTTCATCGAGGTACGCGGCCAGATGTAGTCGGAGCCGAGCAGATAGAAGGTCTTGGCGCCCTTCTCCTTGGCGATCCAGTCGAGGCTGGCGAGGATCTGCTGGGTCGCTTCCTGGCCGGTGTAGATGACGTTCTTGGATTGCTCGAGGCCTTCGTAGAACGTCGGGTAGTAGAGCAGCCCGTTGTCCTTCTCGAAGATCGGCAGCACGGCCTTGCGCGAGGCGGAGGTCCAGCAGCCGAACACGGCGGCGACCTTGTCGCTCTCCAGCAGCTTCTTGGCCTTCTCGGCGAAGGTCGGCCAGTCGGACGCGCCGTCTTCCTGAACCACCTTGATCTGCCGGCCGAGGATGCCGCCCGAGGCGTTGATCTGGTCGATGGCCAGGCGTTCGGCCTGGATGGAACCGGTTTCCGAGATCGCCATGGTGCCGGTCGCCGAGTGCAGCTGGCCGACGGTCACGGTGGTGTCGGTGACCGCCAGGCCGGTGGTGTTGGCATCGTCGGCCTGCGCCATCTGGCCGAATACGCTGGCGGCCAGCAGCGAGATCGCCGCGGCGCCCAGCGCCAGCCGCCGGGGAAGGTGGCGTGTGGCTCCCGTGAGTCTTGATTCCATCGTCTTGCTCCTCTGGTGGTTGGCGCGATCGGCTCGCCTTGCGGGTGCCGGTCTCGGTTCGGGGCAAGAATGCGTTTGCGACGCGAACGGGGGGTATACGCAGATTGACGTAAGCGCATACGTCATCTGACGTACAGGCGCAGCGCTCTGCTTCGGGCATCCTGAGCCCCGCCACGCGCGCAGGCGTCCCGCCTCCTGTAGGCGGATTCCGGTGCGCGCGGCGCACCCTACGGCCACACGCTTCACGGGCATTCGTAGGGTGCGCCATGCGCACCAAGGGACCGCCGGATTCCTCGGCGCAGGAAAAAACCGGTGCGCGCGGCGCACCCTACGGCAACACGCTTCACGGAGCATTCGTAGGGTGCGCCATGCGCACCAAGGGACCGCCGGATTCCACGGCGCAGGGAACACCCCCGGTGCGCGGCGCCCCACGGCCACGCTTCACGCGGCACTCGTAGGGTGCGCCATGCGCACCGCAGAACCGCCCGACGGGTCACGCCGGGGCATGGAAGTTGCTGTCGAGAACCACCGCCAATCAGGAGCGCGCCCGTGCAGCCCACCGGCACACAACGCATCGCCAAGATCCGCCGCGACTACAACAGCTGGGTCGCCGACGAGACGCTGGAAGACTACGCGCTGCGCTTCACGCCGAAGTCGTTCCGCAAGTGGTCGGAGTTCCGCATCGCCAACACCGCCCTGGGCGCGGTGTCGTTCCTCGCCCTGGAAGCCATCGGCGGCGCGCTGGCGATCAGCTACGGCTTCAACAACACGCTGTGGGCGATCATCGCCGTGGCCCTGGTGATCTTCCTCACCGGCCTGCCGATCAGCTACTACGCCGCCCGCTACGGCGTGGACATGGACCTGCTGACCCGCGGCGCCGGCTTCGGCTACATCGGCTCGACCATCACCTCGCTGATCTACGCCAGCTTCACCTTCCTGTTCTTCGCCCTCGAGGCGGCGATCATGGCGCTGGCGCTGGAGCTGTACTTCAACATCCCGCTGGCGCTGGCCTATGTGATCTGTTCGATCCTGATCATCCCGCTGGTGACCTACGGCATCACCCTGATCAACCGCCTGCAACTGTGGACGCAACCGGTGTGGATCGTGCTGCTGTTCCTGCCCTACGTGTTCGTCATGCTGAAGAACCCCGAGGCGCTGAACGATCTCACCGGCTTCGTCGGCCGCGAGGGCGAGGCCGGGCGTTTCAACCTGCTGCATTTCGGCGCGGCCTGCACCGTGGCGCTGGCGCTGGTCACGCAGATCGGCGAGCAGGTCGACTACCTGCGCTTCCTGCCGGCCAGGACCCGCGCCAACCGCAAGCGCTGGTGGGCGGCGATGCTGCTGGCCGGGCCGGGATGGATCATCCCCGGCGCGCTGAAGATGTTCGCCGGCGCCTTTCTCGCCTTCCTCGCCCTGCAGCACGAGATTCCCATCGAGCGCGCCGCCGAGCCGACGCAGATGTACCTGGTGGCCTACGGCTACGTGTTCGACTCGCCGCAATGGGCGCTCGGCGCGATGGTGCTGTTCGTCATCGTCTCGCAGGTGAAGATCAACGTGACCAACGCCTACGCCGGCTCGCTGGCCTGGTCGAACTTCTTCGCCCGCGTCACCCACAGCCATCCGGGCCGCGTGGTGTGGCTGGTGTTCAACGTCGCAATCGCGTTGATGCTGATGGAACTGGGCGTGTTCGAGGCCATCGAGCAGGTGCTCGGGCTCTACTCCAACATCGCCATCGCCTGGATCGGCGCGGTGGTCGCCGACCTGGTGATCAACAAGCCGCTGGGGCTCTCGCCCAGGCAGATCGAGTTCAAGCGCGCGCACCTGTACGACATCAACCCGGTCGGCGTTGGCGCCATGCTGATCGCCTCGCTGCTCTCGGTGGCGGCGCACGGCGGCCTGTTCGGCGCCCTCGCCCAGGCCGCGTCGCCGGCCGTGGCGCTGGGCTCGGCGCTGATCGTCGCGCCGCTGATCGCCTGGCTGACCAAGGGCCGCTACTACATCGCCCGGCAGCGCCAGCCGCAGCTGCTCCATCCCTATACGGTCAGGGGCAAGGTGCCCTGCGTGCTCTGCAGCAACGCCTTCGAGGAGCCGGACACCGCCTTCTGCCCGGCCTACGGCGCGCCGATCTGTTCGCTGTGCTGCTCGCTGGACGCCCGCTGCGGCGACCTCTGCAAGCCGCGCGCGCGGCTCTCCGAGCAGTTCGACGACCTGGTCCACTGGATCTTCCCCAACGTCTCCATCCCGCGCCTGCACACCCGACTGGCGCATTACCTCGGCGTGCTGACGGTGATCGTCGCGCTGCTGTCCTGCGCCCTGGCGCTGGTCTACAGCCAGGTTTCCCTGGGCATCGGCGAGGCCTCGCCGGAAGCGATGCAGACGCTCTACCAGGCGTTCCTCAAGGCGTTCCTGGTGCTCACCCTGTTCGCCAGCCTGCTCGCCTGGTGGGTGGTGCTGACCCGCGAGAGCCGCCGCGTCGCGCAGGAGGAGTCGCACCGCCAGACGCAGTTGCTGATGCAGGAGATCGAGGCGCACCGGCGCACCGACGAGGAACTGCAGAAGGCCAAGGAAGCCAGCGAGGCGGCCAACGCGGCGAAGAGCCGCTACGTCACCGGCCTCTCCCACGAGCTGCGCACGCCGCTCAACAGCATCCTCGGCTACACGCAGATCCTGCAGCGCGACGGCGCCATGGCGGACCAGCACAAGGACGCCCTGGCGACCATCTTCCGCAGCGGCTCGCACCTGCTCTCGCTGATCGACGGGCTGCTCGACGTGGCCAAGATCGAGGCCGGCAAGCTGAATCTGGAGCAGGTGGAAATCCCCTTCCCCGAGTTCGTCCGGCAATTGCAGCAGATGATCACCCCGCAGGCCCAGGAGAAGGGCCTGGGCTTTCGCCTCGACGTGCGCGGGCGGCTGCCCAGCGTGGTGCGCGGCGACGACAAGCGCATCCGTCAGATCCTCATCAACCTGCTCGGCAACGCGGTGCGCTTCACCGAGCGCGGCGAGGTCGCCCTCGCCGTCAGCTACCTGCGCGAGACCGCCACCTTCGAGATCATCGACACCGGCATCGGCATCGCGCCGGAACAGATCGAGCGGATCTTCCAGCCCTTCGAGCGTGGCGACCCGCTGCGCCAGGACAACGGCGTCGGCCTCGGCCTGACCATCACCCGCATGCTCACCTCGCTGATGGGCGGCGAACTGTCGGTGACCAGCCGCCCCGGCGAGGGCACGCGCTTCCAGGTGCGCCTGTTCCTGTCCGAGGTGCGCGTGCCGCAGGCGGTGGTGCACGTCGAGCACGACATCGTCGGCTACCAGGGCGAGCGCCGGCTGATCCTGGTGGTCGACGATCACCTGGAACACCGCAAGGTGCTCTCCGGCATGCTCGCGCCGCTGGGCTTCGCCATCGCCGAGGCGAGCAACGGCCAGGAGGCGGTGCGCCAGGTCGCCCTGCTCAACCCGGACCTGATCCTGATGGACCTGTCGATGCCGCTGATGGACGGCTGGGAAACCAGCCGGATGATCCGCCGCAACGTGATGTCGCAGGCGCCGATCATCGTCATCTCGGCCAACGCCTTCACCGACGACCGCGAGCGCAGCGTCGGCGCCGAATGCAGCGACTACCTGGCCAAGCCGGTGCACACCCCCGAGCTACTGGAGAAGATCAAGGCCCAGCTCGGCCTGCAGTGGCTCAAGCGTCCCGCCGAAACGCCCCCCGGCAACGAGCCCTGGCGGCTGCCCAGCGCCCAGGCCCTGGCCGAGCTCAGCGAGCTGGGCGCGCTGGGTTACGTGAAAGGCATCGTCGAACGCCTCGACGCACTGGAGGGTACGGAACCGGAAGCCGCCGCCTTCGTCGCCGGCATGCGCCAACTGGTCAAGCGCTTCCAGCTCAACGAATTCAACCGCCTGCTCAAGGACGCCCAGAGCCGGCGCCGTTCCGTGCCCGAACAGGAGATCGCCCGTCGTGATTGATTCACCCCAGCCGTCCGCCCCATCCACCGCCAAGGCCCTCCGGCCGGTGCACGAGCAGGGCGTTGTCCTGATCGTCGACGACGTCCCGGACAACCTCGCCCTGCTTTCCGACGCCCTCGACGAGGCCGGCTACATGGTGCTGGTCGCCCTCGACGGCGCCAGCGCGCTGGAACGCATGCAGCGCCGCCGCCCGGACGTGATCCTGCTGGACGCGATGATGCCCGGCATGGACGGCTTCGAGACCTGCCGGCGAATCAAGGCGCAGGCCGGCATCGCGGATATCCCGGTGCTGTTCATGACCGCGCTGACCGACAGCGAGCACGTCGTCGAAGGCTTCGCCGCCGGCGGCATCGACTACGTGACCAAGCCGATCCGCCCGGACGAGGTGCTCGCCCGCGTCGCCGCCCACCTGCGCACCGCGCGCACCCTGCAGACGGCGCGCAACGCTCCGGGCGCCACCCCGAGCCTGGACGACGAACAGGTCCGCGAAGCCCTCGCGGCACGCTTCCAGCTCACCGGCCGCGAAGTCGAAGTGCTGCACTGGGTCGCCTGCGGCAAGACCAACCGCGATATCGGCGACATCCTCGGCCTCAGCCCGCGCACGGTGAACAAGCACCTGGAACACGTCTACGTGAAGCTCGGCGTGGAAACCCGCACCGCCGCGGCGGCCGTGGCGATGGCGGCGGGCGGGCGCTAGTGCTGCGCGGCGCCGGACTCAGCGCAGCTGGTGCCGGTCGATCAGCCGTTCGTAGCTGCCGTCGTCCTTCATCTCCTCGATCGCGCGGTCGAAACCTTCGATGATCTCGGCGTAGTTCTCCAGGCTGCGCCGCACGAGGATGTGCAGGCCATTCTCGGACAATGGCGGGGAAAGGAACTCCAGCCCCGCGCGCAGGCTGCGCAGCGAGCGACTGAAATGAAAGCCGGCGGCGTACTCGTCCTCCACGGCCAAGTCGACGCGGCCGGCGGCGAGCATGTTGGCGGCGACCTCGAAGCTGCGCACGGGAACCCGCTTGAGCTTCTCGTCGGTGTCGAAGGCGGGGTCGTAGGCGTAGTCGCGCACCACCGCGATGCTGTAGGGATACAGGTCCTGGATTCGCTGGAAGCTGATGTCGCTGCCCTTGCGCTCGAGCAGGCGCACCCGGTTCGACAGGTAGGGCGCGGAAAACGCCCCGTAGGCGGCGCGCTCCTCGCTGTACCAGGCGCTGATGACGACGTCGTACTGGTCCTGCTGGAGGCCGCGGATCGCCCGCGCCCAGGGCACCTCGACGTACTCGCTGTCGTAGCCGGCGCGCCGCAGCGCGGTGCTCACCAGGTCGGAAGCCAGCCCATTGTTTAGCAGCCGGTGGTCGGTATAGGGCGCCCAGGCATTGGCCACCAGGCGCAACGGATCGGCGGGCGCCAGCCCTGCGCACAAGAGGCTGCCGAGAAGCAGCGTGGCTCTGAAAGCCCTGAACGGCCACTGGTCCGCGAGGCACTGCTTCATCGACACATGATCCCTGTTGGAACGACTTCGTGATCGTGCGGGTAACCGCTGGCAATTTTCTTCGCAAGAAGCAGGCCACGCCGCAGGGCATTCGGCGGCAACCGGGCATCGGTTACCATGCGCGGCCGCAGGCTCGCTTCCGGCCTGGCTTGTACGTGGAGATCGACGGGTGCGCAATACCGATGTGGTGATCATAGGTGCCGGCGCCGCCGGCCTGATGTGTGCGCTGACCGCAGGCGCGCGTGGCCGGCGTGTGCTGTTGCTCGACCATGCGAACAAGGCTGGGAAGAAAATTCTCATGTCCGGCGGCGGCCGCTGCAATTTCACCAATCTCTACAGCGAGCCGGGAAATTTCCTCTCGCGCAACCCGCACTTCTGCAAATCGGCGCTGGCGCGCTACACCCAGTGGGATTTCATCGCCCTGGTGGAAGCCCACAAGGTGCCCTACCACGAGAAGAAACTCGGCCAGCTGTTCTGCGATGACAAGGCCGGCGACATTCTGCAGATGCTCCTCGACGAATGCCGGCAGGCGAACGTCGAGCTGCATCTGGACACGCCGGTGAACGTCATCGAGAAAAGCGAGGGCGGCTATCGGTTGCAGACCGGCATCGGCGAGCTGCAATGCGCCTCGCTGGTGATCGCCACCGGCGGCCTGTCGATACCGACCCTCGGCGCCACTGGCTTCGGCTACCAGGTCGCCCGCCAGTTCGGCCACGAGGTGCTGCCGACCCGCGCCGGCCTGGTGCCCTTCACCATCACCGACAGCCTCAAGGACCTGTGCGGCGAACTCTCCGGCACCTCGCTGGACTGCGCGGTGAGCTGCAACGGCGAACGCTTTCGCGAGAACCTGCTGTTCACCCACCGCGGCCTGAGCGGGCCGGCGATCCTGCAGATCTCCTCCTACTGGGAGCCGGGCGACGTCGTCGAGATCGACCTGCTACCCGACCGCGACGCCGAGGCCTGGCTGCTGGAGGCGCAACGCGCCCACCCGAACCGTGAACTGAAGACGCTGCTCGCCGAGGTGTTCACCAAGAAGATGGCCGGGCTGCTCGCCGAACGCTGGTTCGTGTCCAAGCCGCTGCGCCAGTACACCCCGGCCGAAATCGCCGAGATCGCCGCGCGCCTGGGCGGCTGGCGCCTGGTGCCGTCGGGCACCGAGGGTTATCGCACCGCCGAGGTCACCCTGGGCGGCGTGAGCACCGACGAGGTGTCGTCGAAGACCATGGAATCGCAGCGCTCGCCGGGGCTGTACTTCGTCGGCGAGGTGCTCGACGTCAGCGGCCATCTGGGCGGTTTCAACTTCCAGTGGGCCTGGGCCTCGGGACACGCCGCTGGGGAGTGCGTCTGAGCCGGCGAAGAAATCCGCCGAACGCGTGGCTTTAATTCGTTTTCGCTAGTCTGATGCCTACCCAACGGAGACCGAACCGAACCATGCCCCGATCCTCCCTCAGCCACACCCTGCGCCGCCTCTGGGGGCGCGACAAGTTCGCCTTCAGCCTGAGGGTGCTGATCGCGCTGACCGGCGCCATGGCGCTGTGCTGGTACGAGGAACGCCTGGAGCTGGTGATCCCGCTGTTCCTCGGGGTGATCGCCAGCGCCCTGGCGGAAACCGACGACAACTGGTTCGGCCGCCTCAAGGCACTGGCGGTGACGCTGGTCTGCTTCGCCATCGCCGCCAGCTCGGTGGAACTGCTGTTCCCCTACCCCTGGCTGTTCGTCTCCGGGCTGGCGCTGTCGACCTTCGGCATGACCCTGCTCGGCGCGCTGAGCGCACGCTACGCGACCATCGCCCAGGCCACGCTGATCCTGTCCATCTACACCATGATCGGCGTCGACCAGCGCGGCGGCAACGCCGGCAGTTTCTGGCACGAACCGCTGCTGCTGATCGCCGGCGCCACCTGGTACGGCCTGCTCTCGGTGGCGTGGAACGCGGTGTTCTCCAACCAGCCGGTGCAGATCGGCCTGGCCGTGCTGTTCCGCGAGCTCGGTCTCTACCTCAAGCTGAAGGCGTCGCTGCTGGAGCCGCTGCGCCAGCTCGACCTGGAGGAGCGGCGCCTGGAACTGGCCAAGCAGAACGGCAAGGTGGTGAGCGCGCTGAACCAGGCCAAGGAAATCCTCCTGCACCGCCTCGGCGGCCGGCCGGGACCGAAGGTGAAGCGCTACCTGCGTCTTTATTTCACCGCCCAGGACATCCACGAGCGCGCCAGTTCCTCGCACTACCCGTACAACGCGCTGACCGAGGCGTTCTTCCACAGCGACGTGCTGTTCCGCTGCCAGCGCCTGCTGCATCAGCAAGGCTCGGCGTGCCAGGCGCTGGGCCGCGCGATCCAGTTGCGCCAGCCGTTCGAGCACGGTGAAAGCCAGCAGGCGCTGAGCGACCTGCAGGCCTCGCTGGACTACCTGCGCGCGCAGAACAATCCGACCTGGCGCAGCCTGCTGCGCTCGCTCGGGGCGCTGGCGGCCAACCTCGGCACGCTGGAGAAGAAGCTGGCTGACGCGAGCAACCCGGATGCGCCGCTGGATGAGCAGGACAGCACGTTGTTCGACCGTTCGCCGCGCTCCTTCAAGGACGCCGCCGAACGCATCCGCCAGCAGTTCACGCCGACCTCGCTGGTGTTCCGCCACGCGCTGCGCATGGCCATCGCGCTGGTCGCCGGCTACGCCATGCTGCACTGGATCCACCCCAGCCAGGGCTACTGGATCCTGCTCACAACGGTATTCGTCTGCCAGCCGAACTACGGCGCCACCCGCGTGCGCCTGGTGCAGCGGATCCTCGGCACCATCGCCGGGCTGGTCGGCGGCTGGGCGCTGATCACGCTGTTCCCCAACGCCCTGATCCAGTCGTTCCTGGCGGTGATCGCCGGGGTGCTGTTCGCCGCCACGCGCAGTTCGCGCTACACCCTGGCGACCGCCGCGATGACCCTGCTGGTGCTGCTCTGCTTCAACCAGATCGGCGATGGCTACGGGCTGATCTGGCCGCGCCTGTTCGATACCCTGGTCGGCAGCCTGATCGCCGGCGCGGCGGTGTTCCTGATCCTGCCGGACTGGCAGGGCCGGCGCCTGAACCGGATGATCGGCACCGCGCTGAGCAGCAATGCGCGTTACCTGCGCCAACTGATGCAGCAGTACCGCAGCGGCAAGCGCGACGACCTCGAGTACCGCATCGCCCGGCGCAACGCGCACAACGCCGATGCCGCGCTGTCGAGCACACTGTCGAACATGCTCATGGAGCCCGGCCATTTCCGTAAGGACGCCGAGCTGGGTTTCCGCTTCCTGCTGTTCAGCCACACGCTGCTCAGTTACCTCTCGGCCCTCGGCGCGCACCGCGGCAGTCTGCCCCAGGAGCTCTACGACGAACTGATCGAAAGCGCCTCGGTGCGTATCGCCGTCAGCCTCGACCAGCTGGCCACCGCCCTGACCGAGCAGCGCAGCGTCGCCGTGCACGACGAGGAAGAAGAAGCGCTGGCCGCCCAGCTCGAACAATCCCCCGACGAACAGCACGACGTGCAGCGCCTGGTGAAAACCCAGCTGGCGCTGATCTGCCGCCAACTGGCGCCCCTGCGCACGCTCTCGGCGCATCTGCTGAAACCCGCCAAAGCCAATTGAGGGTGGTTCTCAGCCGCTGCGCGGCGAGAGAATTCCTCGACACTGCATGCTATTGTCCTCCACCGAAACCGGGTCTTGAGCCCGGTTTTTAATGGAAGAAGCGCACGCGCCTGCCGCGGCCCCAGACCTGCGAGGACCCCATGTCAGTACCAGTGATTGCCGAACTACTGAAAAAACACGAAAGCGAGCTCCTTCAGGAGTGGATCGTGAGCCAGCGCGCCGCCGGTTTCCGCACCGACCTGATCGATGAAGGCACCGTACAGAACAACTCGCGCGAGCTGCTCAAGCTACTCAGCATCGCCGCGCTCAGCGGCATCGATGACCTCGGCAGCGCCGAGTGGAAGCCGGTGCGCAACATGATCGAGGCGCTGTCGCGCACGCAGAGCCGGCAAGGTTTCAGCCCCAGCGAAACCGCCACCTTCGTGTTCTCGCTCAAGGAGCCGCTGTTCGCCAAGATCCAGGCGAGCTGCGCCGATCCGGCAAGCGAAATGCTCAAGGCCAGCCAGTTGCTCGACAAGCTCGGCCTGTACAGCATGGAGAGCTACATGACCGGCCGCGAGTCGGTGATCCGCGAGCAGCAGGAGAGCATGCTCGAGCTGTCCACCCCGGTCGTCGAGCTGTGGAAAGGCGTGCTGGCGATCCCGCTGATCGGCTCGCTGGACAGCAACCGCACGCAGATCGTGATGGAAGCGCTGCTGGAAAAGATCGTCCAGACCGAATCCGAAATCGCCATCATCGACATCACCGGCGTGCCGACCGTCGACACCATGGTCGCCCAGCACCTGCTCAAGACCGTCACCGCCGCAAAGCTGATGGGCGCCCGCTGCATCATCAGCGGTATCCGTCCGCAGATCGCCGCGACCATCGTCCACCTGGGCGTGGAGCTGGGCGACGTGATCACCAAGTCGTCCCTGGCGGATGCGTTCTCCGTCGCGCTGAAAGAGCTCGATATACGTCTGGTCAAAGGCTCGCTGAGGTAAACGCCATGGTGGACAAGATCCCGATTCTGAAAATGGGAAAATTCCTGCTCCTGTCGATCCAGGTCGACATGCACGACCAACTGGCGATGGACCTCCAGGAAGATCTCACGCACCAGATCGTCCTGCACCGCTCCAAGGGCGTGCTGATCGACATTTCCTCGCTGGACATCGTCGACTCGTTCATCGGTCGCATGCTGTCGCACATCGCCCATGTCTCCCGCATCCTCGACGCGAAGATCATCGTCGTCGGCATGCAGCCGGCGGTGGCGATCACCCTGGTCGAGCTGGGCCTGTCGCTGGACGGCATCGCCACGGCATTGAACGTCGAGAAGGGCATGCGTCGCCTGGAACAAATGGTCGAAGACGACCTCAGCCTGGAGCTAGAAAGTGGGGAAGACCGAGATTTTTCCGCTGAAGCAGGAGACTGACATCGTCATCGTCCGACAGCGCGTGCGCAAAGCGGCGGAAGCCGTGCGGCTAGGTCTGGTTTCGCAGACCAAGATCGTCACCGCGGCCAGCGAAATCGCGCGTAACGCGTTGATCTACGGCGGCGGCGGCGAGTGCGTGATCGAAGAGACGACCAAGGACGGGCGCGGCGCCGTTCGCCTGGTGATTTCCGACCAGGGCGAAGGCATCGCGAACCTCGACCGGGCCATGGTCGATGGATACACCTCGGGCAGCGGCATGGGCCTGGGACTCGGCGGCGCCAAGCGCCTGGTCGACCAGTTCGCCATCGAAAGCCAACCCGGGCAAGGCACCCGCATCGAATTATGGAAGTGGCGTTGAACACCGACTGCTGTACCCGCTCGTTCGTGGTCAACGAGGTCGCCCATGTCGACGCGGTGCGCCGCGCGACCATCAGGCAGGCCGAGGCGCAGGGGTTCGACGAGGATGCCCTGGGCCGGATGACCATTGTCATCCAGGAAATGGCCCGCAACCTGGTCAACCACGCCGGCGAAGGCGAGATCCTGCTCAACGGCGACGGCGGCACGCTGGACGTGCTGGCCGTCGACCGCGGACCGGGCATGGTCAACGTTGCCCAGTGCATGGCCGACAGCTACTCCAGCAAGGGCACCATGGGCGCCGGCCTGGGTGCGATCAAGCGCCTCTCGGACAGCTTCGACATCTATTCACAGCCGGGCCAGGGCACCGCGGTGCTGGCACGCTTCCAGCTCGAAAAGTCGCCGCCCTCGGCGCTGATCAGCGGCGCGCTGTGCCTGCCGCACCCCAAGGAAGAGCTCTGCGGCGACGCCTGGGCGATTCGGGACAACCGGGTGATGCTCTGCGACGGCCTCGGTCATGGTCCGCAGGCCAACGAAGCCAGCCAGCGGGCACGCCGGCTGTTCCTCGAGCACGACCCGAAGATCGGCCTGGTCGAACTCATGGAGCGCACCCACCATGCGCTGCAGAGCACTCGTGGCGGCGCCCTGGCGTTCGCCGAGGTGGACGTCGAACAGGGCCAGGTGACCTTCTGCGGCGTGGGCAACATCGCCGGCGCGCTCTACGCGGAACAGTCACGCGGCATGGTTTCTTCGAACGGAACGGTGGGCTACAAGGTCGGAAGGGTACAGACCTTCTCTTACCCCTGGGACGAGCACACTCTGTTGATCATGTCTTCCGATGGCATCACCACCAAATCCAGCCTGAACCCCTACCCCGGCATTCGCGCCCGCCACCCGGCCCTGGTCGCCGGCGCCATCATGCGCGACTTCCGCCGGCTGAACGACGACGCCACGGTGGTGGTGCTTCGTCATGCGTGACGCGCTGCCGATCTCCAGCGTACCCATCCTTTCCGAAATCGACGTGGTGCTCTGTCGTCAGCGCGCCAAGCAGATCGCCGGCTGGGTGGGCATGTCGCAGCTGGAGCAGATTCGCCTGGCCACCGGCGTGTCCGAGCTGGCGCGCAACATCTTCCAGTACGCCAGCCAGGGGAGATTCAATTTCTACCTGCAGCGCGACGCCCGCGGTCAGCTCAACGGCATCGCCTTCGACGCGATAGACCAGGGCAAGGGCATCGCCCGGTTGCAGGAGATCCTCGACGGCAGCTACGTCTCCACCACCGGTATGGGCGTCGGCCTGGTCGGCGCCAAGCGGCTGATGGACGATTTCCAGATCGAGTCCTCGACCAACGGCACGCGGATACGCGCGATCAAGTACATGGGCCAACCCCGACCATTCCCGGACGAGGCGCAGATCGTCGCCTTCCGCCAGCAGCTCAGCGCGGGCGGCGAGCTCGATCCGTACCGGGAACTGCAACTGCAGAGCGAGGACCTGCTGCTCACCAACAACGAGCTTCGCATCCGCCAGCAGGAGCTGGAGGACACCGCCCAGGAGCTGGAAAACACCAACAAGGGCGTAGTGGCGCTGTATTCCGAGCTGGAGAAGACCGCTCAGGAATTGAAGGAGGCCGGCGAATCGAAGAGCCGCTTCTTCTCCAACATGACCCACGAATTCCGCACCCCGATCAACATCATCGAGAACATCTCCAAGCTGCTGGCCAGTGGCGTCGACGGCCAGCTGAACGCCGAACAACTGAAGCAGGTGAAGTTCATCAGCGACGCCGCCGCCGAGCTGGCCAATCTGATCACCGAGCTGCTCGACCTCGCCGAGGTGCAGTCCGGGCGCATCGAGATCGCGCCGACGCGTTTCAGCCTGTTCGCCTTCATGGAGGAGATCGAGACCCTGACGACCTCGCTGGCGATCCGCTATCCGGGCGTCACTCCGCTGATCCAGCTGCCGACCAGCGACGTGAGCCTGAACACCGACCACGGCCGGCTGTTCCAGATCCTGCGCAACCTGATTTCCAACGCGTTCAAGTAC
>NZ_DJTK01000021.1:19451-21614 GCF_002438225.1 Pseudomonas sp. UBA6310
GAGTTCCTCGTCGAGGACACCGGCATCGGTATCTCCGCGGAGAACCAGGCGCGGGTGTTCGAGGAGTTCTGCCGGATCAAGTCGCCGAACCTGAAGAACATCGAGGGCACCGGCCTGGGCCTGCCACTGGCGCAGAAGCTGGCGACCCTGCTCAACGGGCGCATCAGCCTGTCCAGCCGCGAAGGCCAGGGCAGCCGCTTCTACGTGCAGATTCCGCTGGAACTGGGCGGCGGGGAAAGCGACGAGCGGGAACTTGACCTCAGCGGGACGACTATCCTGATCATCGATGACAGCGACGCCGACCGCTACCTGATCCGCCGCACCCTGGAACCCTACGATCCGGTGCTGATCGAGGCGGACAGCGCCCGCGCCAGCATCGACAAGCTCAACGCGGTACGCCCGGACATCATCTTCCTCGACCTCGAGCTTCCGGACATCAGCGGCGATGACCTGCTCGCCAGCATGGACTGGAGCATGCACCAGCGGGTGGTGATCAATACCGCGAAACCCCTCGGCGACGAAGAGCGCGCTCGCCTTGAGCCCCACTGCCATGCGCTGTTGCTGAAGACCCAGGCGGATTACTCTGACCGCCTGCTGCAATGCGTCAGAGCCCTCGCGTGGAGACAGGAATGAAGACCCGCAAGCGCATCCTTGTCATCGACGACACCGACGCCAACCGCTACGTGCTGAAGAAGATCCTCGCCACCCAGCCGTCCTACGAGATCATCGAGGCCGGCAGTGGCGAAGAGGGCCTGGCGCTGATGGATGCCGACATCGACCTGATGATCATCGACATCAACCTGCCGGACATGACCGGGTTCGACCTCATCCAGGCCGCCGAGAAGAAGCTCGGCCGCGGCAAGCTGCCGTCGGTCATCAACATCTCCGCCACCTTCGTCACCGGCAAGGACAAGGCCACCGGGCTCAACAGCGGCGCGCAGGCCTACCTGACGCACCCGATCAACCCGGACGAAGTGGTCGCGACCATTTCTTCGCTGCTCAAGACCAACCACCGCATCGAACGCGTCGAACAGCAGCGCAACGTGGCGATTGCCCTCAGCCAGAACCTGCAGACCGAGAAGATCATGCTCGAGCGCTTCATGCGCTCGCTCAGCCACGACCTGCGCTCGCCGCTCACCGTCGCCTCGATGGTGGTAGGGCTGATGCAGAAGAGCCCTACCCGGCGCAGCGACGAGATGCTGGATATTCTCGAAAAGAACCTGCAGCGCATGAGCCAGATGATCACCAACGTGCTCGACATCTCCCACGTCAGCCTCGGTGGTGGCCTTCAACTCAACGGCGAGACCTTCACCGTCGGCATGCTGCTTGAGGGTGCGGTCGCCGATCTGCGCATCCAGATCGGCAATGAGCTGCGCGTCGACCTGGAAACCCCCGAAGAGGAGGTGTTCTGGGATCGCCATGCGTTCCTGCGGATCATCGACAACCTGGTGATAAACGCCGCCAAGCACGGCAGCAAGAGCGCGCCGATCTTCATCGAACAGCGCCACCTCGAGGGCGAAATGCTGATCCGCGTGCGCAATGGCGGCAGCATTCCCAGCGACGTGCTGGCGAACCTGGCGACGCCCTACTTCATCTCCACCAAGAGCGACGTGCAGGGCTGGGGGCTTGGCCTGCCGACGGTGAAGGCGCTGTGCGAAAGCTTCGGCGGGCGCGTCGAGTTCAGCAGCGAGGGCGAGGAAGTGATCGTCGACGTGTTCCTCCCGGTCAGCCTGCGCGCGAGAACCCTCTGAAGCCGATGGACAAGGCCCGTCTGCACGAGCGCCTGCTGGAGCGCCTGGAAAGCGACCTCGAGCTGGCGCGCCGCGCCGCGCAAACCGCCTACGAAGCGGCGACCCACGAAGAGAACATCGCCGAGAACAAGTACGACACCCTCGGTCTGGAGGCGTCGTACCTGGCCGCGGGCCAGTCGCGCCGCGTCGAGGAAATCCACCAGGCCCTCGCCGCCTGGCGCCAGTTGCCGCTGCAACCCTACGCCGCGCCGCGCGGCATCACCCTCGGCACGCTGGTGCAACTGGCCGACGACAACGGCGACGAGCAGTGGCTGCTGCTCGGCCCCGACGGCGCCGGCCTCAAGCTCAGCGACGGGCAGCGCGACGTGCTGGTGATCACCGCCCGCTCGCCGCTCGGCGCCGCCCTGCTCGG
>NZ_DJTK01000021.1:21822-23107 GCF_002438225.1 Pseudomonas sp. UBA6310
TAGCCGGGCAGCATGTGCTCGCAGAGCTGGTAGAACGCCTTGTTGTGGTCGAACTCGCGCAGGTGCGCCAGCTCGTGAACCACGATCATGTTGAGGAACTGCGGCGCCGTATCGCGGAACAGCGCGGCGATGCGGATTTCCTTCTTCGCCCTGAGCTTGCCGCCCTGCACGCGCGACACCGCCGTGTGCAGGCCGAGGGCCTTCTGCAACACGTCGAGCTTGGCGTCGTAGAGCACCTTGTCCAGCCCCGGCGCGTTGCGCAGGAATTCCTGCTTGAGGGCCATGGTGTAGGCGTACAGCGCCTTGTCGCTCTGCACCGCATGACGCTCGGGATAGCGCTGGCGCAGGTACTCCTCGAGGCGTTCCTGGGCGATCAGCGTGCGCACCTTTTCCTGCAGCGCGGGCGGATAGGCAGCGAGGTATTTCAGCGGCGTCATGGCGGGCGGGACGGGCAATCGGGGAGCGCGCAGTCTAGCAAGCGGCCGCCCTTCGCGGTCGACTCGACGACGGGGCGCAGCGGGTAGATCGACGTGAAAGTTTCCGGAACGGACCCTGGCGCTGGCGGTCGTATGCGGGGAATATTCAACCCCATCGAAAACTCCCCCTTAGCAGTCCCGGGCGCCACCAATGAGTCAGGCAAAAAGCAAAATCGTTCTGCTGGTCGAGGATGAGCCGGACGTCCGGCTTCTGCTCGCCGAATACCTCGAAGAGGAAGGCTACGCCGTGCTGCAGGCCGCGTCCGCTGCGGAGGCCTTCGCGATACTGGCGAGCAAACCCCGCCTCGACCTGCTGGTCAGCGACTTCCGCCTGCCGGACGGAGTCTCCGGCGTGATGATCGCCGAACCCGCGCTCAAGCTGCGGCCGGACCTCAAGGTCATCTTCATCAGCGGCTACCCGGCGGAAATCCTCGACTCCGGCAGCCCCATCGCGCACCAGGCGCCGGTGCTGGCCAAGCCGTTCTCCTTCGACACCCTGCAGGACCAGATCCAGCGCCTGCTCGCCTGAGTCGCATGCCCCGGCGGCACCGCCTGAACTACGCTGGGCGCTTCTCTCCGAGCAAGGATGCTCCCGATGAAGCGCTGGATCGCCGCCACGCCGTTCTGCCTGCCTTTCACCCTGCTCGCCGCGCCTTGCCCCGACTGGCAGCCCGAGCGCGCCCGTGCCGAACTCGACGGGCTGTCCCGCCGGATCGCCGAATGGGACGCCGCCTACCACCGCCAGGGCCGCTCGCCGATCGCCGACGAACTCTATGACCAGGCCCGCGAACGGCTCGCCGGCTGGCGCG
>NZ_DJTK01000065.1:0-17660 GCF_002438225.1 Pseudomonas sp. UBA6310
CACGAAACCCGGGGCGATTCAGTGGAGGCGTTCCTGTCTGATTTGGCGGTGCGTCGGGATGTGTCGGCCAGCACGCAGAATCAGGCACTGGCTGCGTTGCTGTTTCTTTATAAACAAGTGCTCAAACTGGAGCTGCCCTGGCTGGGCGAGGTCGTGCGGGCCAAGAAGCCAGTGCGCTTGCCGGTGGTATTGAGTGTCGAGGAAGTGAAGATGGTGCTGGCGCAGCTTGAGGGTGAACTGTGGCTGATCGCCAGCCTGCTGTATGGCTCTGGTATGCGTTTGATGAAGGTGATGCGTTTACGGGTAAAGGATGTGGATTTCACCGGGCAGCAGATCGTGGTGCGTGACGGCAAGGGCATGAAGGACCGCGTCACGGTATTGCCGCAACGCCTGCGTGAGCCGTTGCGTAAACACTTGCTCGCAGTGAAGGCCGCGCACAATGCGGAGTTGCTGGCCGGGCGCGGTGATGTGTATCTGCCGGACGCGCTGGCGCGCAAGTACCCCAAGGCGCCGTGGGAGTGGGCGTGGCAGTACGTGTTTCCGGCACAGGGGTTGTCGACCGACCCTCGCAGTGGCGCGGCGGCGCCATCATGTCGATGAAAAACGCTTGCAGCGCGCTTTCAAGGCGGCGGTAGGGGCGGCGGGCATCATGGAACCGGCGACTCCGCATACGCTCCGCCATTCGTTCGCCACGCATTTGCTGGAAAGCGGCCAGGACATCCGCACGGTGCAGGAGCTACTCGGGCATGCGGATGTGAAAACCACGCAGATCTATACCCATGTGCTCAATCGCGGTGGCCTTGCGGTGCTTAGTCCGCTGGATCGGCCATGAGCCGAGGCGCTCGCCTCGTGCGCGCGGTGCGCATGGCGCACCCTACGACGGGTATTTCGTGGCGTTTTCGGCCCTTTCCCCCAGCCCCTCTCTCATGAATGGGACAGGGGTGCAGTAGGGAGCTCTCGATCAGGAGATCAGACCAGCTCGGCCCACATGTCGTACTCGTCGGCATCGACGATGCGTACGCGGACCTTGTCGCCGGGTTGGACGGTGGTGGTTTCGATGAACACGCTGCCGTCGATTTCCGGGGCGTCGGCCCAGGAGCGGCCGACGGCGCCTTCGTGGTCGACTTCATCGATCAGCACGTCCATTTCCAGGCCGATCTTGCGTTGCAGGCGCGCAGTGCTGATGGCCTGCTGGTGCGCCATGAAGCGGTCCCAGCGGTCCTGCTTGACGTCGTCGGGGACGATTTCCAGGTTCAGGTCGTTGGCCGGCGCGCCGTCCACCGGGGAGTACTGGAAGCAGCCGACGCGGTCGAGCTGGGCTTCGGTGAGCCAGTTGAGCAGGTACTGGAAGTCTTCTTCGGTCTCGCCGGGGAAACCGACGATGAAGGTGGAGCGGATGGTCAGCTGCGGGCAGATCTCGCGCCACTGCTTGATGCGCGCCAGGGTGCGGTCCTCGAAAGCCGGGCGTTTCATCGCCTTGAGCACTTTCGGGCTGGCGTGCTGGAAGGGGATGTCGAGGTAGGGCAGCAGCTTGCCGGCGGCCATCAGCGGGATGACGTCGTCGACGTTGGGGTACGGGTAGACATAGTGCAGGCGCACCCACACGCCCATGCTCGACAGCGCCTCGCAGAGTTCGAGCATGCGTGTCTTGACCGGGCGGCCGTCCCAGAAGTCGGTCTTGTACTTGAGGTCGACGCCGTAGGCGCTGGTGTCCTGGGAGATCACCAGCAGCTCCTTCACGCCGGCCTTGACCAGGCGCTGGGCTTCGCTGAGCACGTCGCCCACCGGGCGGCTGACCAGTTTGCCGCGCATGCTGGGGATGATGCAGAAGCTGCAGCTGTGGTTGCAGCCCTCGGAAATCTTCAGGTAGGCGTAGTGGCGCGGGGTGAGCTTGATGCCTTGCGGCGGTACCAGGTCGATCAGCGGGTTGTGCTCGATGTTCGGCGGCACCACCTCGTGCACGGCGTTGACCACCTGCTCGTACTGCTGCGGGCCGGTGACGGCGAGCACGCTGGGGTGCACGTCGCGGATCGCACTTTCCGACACGCCCATGCAGCCGGTGACGATCACCCGGCCGTTCTCGGCCAGCGCTTCGCCGATGGCGTCCAGCGATTCGGCCTTGGCGCTGTCGATGAAGCCGCAGGTGTTGACCACCACCACGTCGGCATCCTGATAGGTGGGCACGACTTCGTAGCCCTCCATGCGCAGCTGCGTGAGGATGCGCTCGGAATCGACCGTGGCTTTCGGGCATCCGAGACTGACGAAACCCACTTTGGGGGCGGTGGCGGTGGACATGGCGGCTAACCTCGAGGAGCGCTCCGGGAGGCGCCCTTGATCAAAAAGTGCGCAATTCTAGCGGCACGTCCGGGTCTTGGATAGCCTCGGCGTCGGTTCCCGCCGATTGGTCGCTAATGGCTGGCCGCGCGGATCTGCCCGAGGTGCCGGTCCGCCTCGTCCTGAACCTGTTGGCGCGCCGTGCGCAGGCGCCGGCGTTCGCTCCCGTCCACGAGTTCGCGCAGGTCCACGTCGAGGTTGATCAACAGCGCGCAGAGCCCGGCATGCAGGAGCAGGGCGCCGGCCTCGATATCGCTGACCAGGGCATCGGCGGTTTGCGGCCGCGCCTCGCTCGCGAGCGCCAGGGCCTGGGCGCAGCAACGTGCGGCGTCGAGCGAGACCGCCGAGGTCTTGCGCGCGGCGCGCTGCCGGTTGGGCGCCTGGGATTCGTCGTGCCGCAGCGCTTCCATATAGTCGGCGAAGGCCAGCACGTCGGCATCGGCGTAGTCGGCGAGGGCGTGCAGCAGTGTCTCGACTTGGGCGATCAGCGCGCCGCGCGCGGCTTGTGGCTGTTTCGCCTGAGAGGTGCGCAGGGCCATCAGCACCAGCGCCAGGCCGAGGTTGGCGCTGACCACCGCGGCGGCGCCGCAACTGGGTGTGGGCGATGGCGCGGCGACCGCGTCGCGGAACCGGGTGAGGCTCTGGGACCAGAGGGTTTCGTTGCGCGGCATGGACGATCTTCCTGGCTGACCCGCTTTTGAGCGCGCCCGGCGACGAGCGTTCATTCATCGGTTGTCGTTCGGCAACCGGCCGCGTGGGGGAGCGTTGCCGATCGTGGCCTGTCTACCGGTCAGGCAACCACGAGCGTAGGAAGTCATGCGGATCGAAGCCATCGTCGAGTATTTCAAGGAGCACCACCTGCTGCTGGCGACAGCCGAGTCCTGTACCGCGGGCAACATCATCACCCTGTTGGCGTCCTGCCCCGGCAGCGGGCGCTATCTGGACGCCGGCTACGTGGTCTATTCGCCGGATGCGAAGAAGCGCCTGCTCGCGGTGCAGCAGGCCACCATCGACCGCTTCGGCCTGACCAGCGAGCAGGTCGCCCGCGAGATGGCCGCCGGCGCGCTGCGCGATAGCCCGGCCAATGTCGTGGTCGCCACCACCGGCGTCGCCGGGCCGGATGGCCTCGACGGGATCGCGCCGGGCACCGTGTGCTTCGCCTGGGCATTCAGTGGGCAGGAGGAACTGCGCCTGTTTTCCCGCACCGAGCATTTCCCGGGCGACCGCATGGCCGTGCTGGGTGCGGCATCCAGTTTCGCGCTGGCCGAGATCCCGCGCCTGCATGCCAGTCTCGCCCGCCGTTGAGTCACTTCTCCTTTCAGCATGGGATACAGCCAATGAGCAACGATGTTTCCAGCCGTCAGCAACGCATCATCCGCGAACTGCAGGTGAGCCCGGAATTCGACGCGGCGAGCGAAGCGCGGCGGCGCATCGACTTCCTCGTCGCGCAGATGCGCAACAGCCGCCGGCATGTGCTGGTGCTGGGTATCAGCGGCGGTGTCGACTCCAGCGTGGCTGGGCGCCTGGCCCAGCTCGCCGTGCAGCAACTGCGCGAGGAGGGCGAGCCCGCCACCTTCATCGCCGTGCGCCTGCCCTACGTCGAGCAGCACGACGAGGCGGACGCGCGTGCGGCGCTGGACTTCATCCAGCCCGACGAGCTGCTGCGGGTCGACATCGGCCCGGCCAGCGACGCGCTATTGCAGGCGACTAGGGATGCCGGACTGGCGTTTCGCGACGCGGCGCAGGAGGATTTCGTCCTCGGCAACATCAAGGCGCGCCAACGGATGATCGCCCAGTACGCCATCGCCGGCGCGCGCGACGGCCTGGTGATCGGCACCGACCACGCGGCGGAAGCGCTGATGGGGTTCTTCACCAAACACGGCGACGGCGCCTGCGATGTGGCGCCGCTGTACGGGCTGAACAAGCGCCGCGTGCGCGCCGTCGGCCGCTGGCTCGGGGCTCCCGAGGCGCTGACCGAGAAGGTCCCGACCGCCGACCTGGAAAGCCTGCGCCCCGGCCACGCCGACGAAACCGCGCTCGGCGTGCGCTACGAGGAGATCGACGATTTCCTCGAGGGCAAGCCGGTGAGCGAGGATGCCAGCCGGATCATCCTGCGCACCTACGACAACAGCGCGCACAAACGGGCGCTGGCGGTCACGCCCTGAGGCCCCGCGCCGCTCAGCGCTGCAACTGCTCGCGCAGGTAAGGCGCGGTGCGGCTCACCGTGCTGCGCGCTACCTCGCGCGGCGCCCCGCAGGCGACCACGCGGCCGCCGGCGTCGGCAGCGCCGGGGCCGATGTCGATCACCCAGTCTGCCTGCGCCACCACATGCATGTTGTGCTCGACCAGCACCACCGTGTTGCCGTCATCCACCAGTTCGCCGAGTTTGGCCATCAGCCGGTCGATGTCCAGCGGGTGCAGGCCGGTGGTGGGCTCGTCCAGCACGTACAGCGTGGCGCCGCGCTGGCTGCGTTGCAGTTCCGACGCCAGCTTGATGCGTTGCGCTTCGCCGCCCGAAAGCTCGGTGGCGGGCTGGCCGAGGCGCAGGTAGCCCAGGCCGATGTCGCGCAGCAGCCGCAGCGGGCGCACGACGGCGGCTTCCTCGGCGAAGAAATCGCAGGCGGCGTCCACCGTGAGTTGCAGCACCTCGGCGATGTTCTTCTCCCGCCAGGTGACTTCCAGCGTCTGCGGGTTGTAGCGCGCGCCCTGGCAAGCCGGGCAGGGCGCGTAGACGCTGGGCATGAACAGCAACTCGACGCTGACGAAGCCCTCACCCTCGCAGGTGGCGCAGCGGCCCTTGGCGACGTTGAAGGAGAACTGCCCGGCATCGTAGTGACGGCGCCTGGCCTGCGGCGTGGCGGCGAACAGCTTGCGCACCCCATCGAACAGGCCGGTGTAGGTGGCGAGGTTGGAGCGCGGCGTGCGGCCGATTGGCTTCTGGTCCACCTGAACCAGCCGACGGATGCGCTGCATGCCGGCGACCACACGCCCCTCGGTCGCCGGCAGCACGGCGTCCTCCAGGCTCGCTTCCTCGCCGTCGGCGGCGGACACGGCATGGCCCAACTGGGCGCCGACCAGTTCCAGCAGCGCCTGGCTGACCAGGCTGGATTTGCCCGAGCCGGATACCCCGGTGACCGCGCACAGGCAGCCGAGCGGGAAGCTCACGTCTAGCCCGCGCAGGTTGTTGCGGGTGACGCCTTCCAGGCGCAGCCAGTCCGATGCCTGGCGCGGCGTCCGCTCGATCTTCGTCCGGCTGTCGAACAGGTACTGCCGGGTCTGCGACGCTTCGACGTCGGCTAGCCCGTCCGGCGGGCCGCTGTAGAGGATCTGGCCGCCGTGTTCGCCGGCCGCCGGGCCGACGTCCACCAGCCAGTCGGCGCGGCGCATGGTTTCCAGGTCGTGCTCGACCACGAACAGCGAGTTGCCGGCCTCCTTCAGTTGCTGCAGGGCGTCGAACAGCGCTTCGCCATCGGCCGGGTGCAGGCCGGCGGAGGGTTCGTCGAGCACGTAGATCACGCCGAACAGGTGCGAGGTCAGCTGGGTGGCCAGGCGCAGGCGCTGCAGTTCGCCGGAAGACAGGGTCGGCGTACTGCGCTCCAGCGCGAGGTAGCCGAGGCCGAGGTCGGTGAGGGTTTTCACCCGAACCAGCAGGTCCGCGGCGATGCGTTGGGCGGCCAGGCGCTTTTCCGGCGAGCGGTTGGCGGTGCGCCGCACGTCCGGCGCGCTGGCATGCGCGGAGCCGCCGGCCGCGATGCGCTGCTCCCGCGCGGCCTTTGCCGTGGGCCGGCCGCGCGGCGTCGGTGCCGGGTCGTCGGCGGAGGTGTCATCGGCGACCCGGCGCAACAGCTCGGCCAGTTCGAGCAGCGGCATCTGCGAGAGGGTGCCGATGTCGTGACCGGCGAAGGTCACCGAAAGCGCCTCGCGTTTCAGCCGCTTGCCGTCGCACAGTGGGCATGGGCTGCCGACCATGAACTGCGAAACACGCTTCTTCATCAGTGCGCTTTGCGAGTGGGTGAAGGTGTGCAGCACGTAGCGCCGCGCCCCGGTGAAGGTGCCCTGGTAGCTCGGCTCCAGCTTGCGTTTCAGCGCCTGGCGCGTCTCCTCGGGGCTCAGTCCGGCGTACACCGGCACCGTCGGCTGCTCGTCGGTGAAGAGAATCCACTCGCGCTGCTGGCGCGGCAGGTCGCGCCAGGGAATGTCCACGTCATAGCCGAGCGTGACCAGGATGTCGCGCAGGTTCTGCCCCTGCCATGCGGTGGGCCAGGACGCCACGGCGCGCTGGCGGATACTCAGCGAATCGTCCGGCACCATGGATCGCTCGGTGACTTCGTAGACGCGGCCCAGGCCATGACATTGCGGGCAGGCGCCCTGCGGGGTATTCGGCGAGAAATCCTCGGCGTAGAGCATCGGCTGCTCCGGCGGGTAGTCGCCGGCCCGCGAGTAGAGCATGCGTACCAGGCTCGACAGGCTGGTGACACTGCCGACCGAGGAGCGCGTGCTCGGGGTGCCGCGCTGTTGCTGCAGCGCCACGGCCGGCGGCAGGCCCTCGATGGCATCGACATCGGGCACGCCGACCTGGTCGATCAGCCGCCGGGCATAGGGTGCCACCGACTCGAAGTAGCGCCGCTGCGCCTCCGCGTACAGCGTGCCGAACGCCAGCGAGGACTTGCCGGAGCCGGAGACGCCGGTGAACACCACCAGCGAATCGCGGGGGATATCGACATCGACGTTCTTCAGGTTGTGCTCGCGGGCACCGCGCACGCGGACAAAACCGGAGTCGGTGGACGCGCGGACAGGGGCGGGCTTGCGGCGGGACGAAGGCATGCTGCGGACTCGTGACGACGGGGCGAAAGACTTATAAAGAAAAACCGCCCCGAGGGGCGGTTCTTCTTTCCAGCGACGGCTCAGACGTGGCTGTAGGCCGGCAGGCCCGAGCGACGCAGACGGCTGAGGGTTTCCACCTGCGGCAGTTCGCCGAAATGCAGCGCCACGTCGCGTTTCATCGTATTGACGAAGCGCTCGCGCTGGAATTCGTCGGATACCTGGGCGGCGCAGGCGGCACGCTTGACCAGGCTGCCATCGTAGTTCTTGAGGGTCACCAGGCAGCCGCGGTCAGGACGGGCAACGGCGGTGACTTCGTAGTCGGGGAAAGCGGCAGTTACGGCATTGAGCAGATCGTTCATTTTTTAGTTATCCAAAGCAGTTCAATTCCGCTTTGTTATCGCAGCATGCGTGCCAACTTTGTGCCTCTTATAAATCAATGACTTACATTAAATGATGGCGATAAGCTGCTAGCAGAATGCACGAATGGTCCGAAACGACCTTGCAAATCGCGCAATGGTTCCCGGTCAGTCATTCGAACTTCCGCCTTCTTAATGGCGGCCGGCCAGCGGAGGCCGCTTGCCCTGAATGTGATGAAACTGACCGGGCGACCGTTTCATCGAACTACTTGCCAGGCGGGGCGCTCGAAACCTCACATGCAGTGAGAAGGACATGAAGATGAGCCAGACCGATCGCCCCAGCCAATCCTCCATCGATCGCACGCCGCCCAACCTGCCCAAGCAGGATCAGGCCGGCAAACCGGTGGATGTGGTCAGGAAGGACATCACCCGTGATAACGAAGCGACCGAGACCGTCGCCAAGGTGATCACGCCGACCACCATCAAAACCAAGGAACAGGAAGCCGATGAAATCAATGCGGGCGCGGATCGCGTGGAGCGCCTGCTGAAGCGCTGAATCCGACCGCGTCACCGGGGGCGCCGCCGATTGGGCGCCGAGTAGCCAAATGCCTACACGCGCTGTCGCGGCTTGGCTCTACCGGCGTGCGCGTGCGCGCCGTAATCTCTGTTCCACGGATGGCGCGACGGATCGCACGAACCGCAGGATGAACCACCGAGCCAGGACGGCGCCTCGACAGGGATTTCGAGTCGGTACCACACAACCCGCTTCGGCGGGTTTTGTGTTTTCCGGGGTTCGGGAAAAGCCTCGAGTGGCGCCGGAGCCGCGCCTACGGCGTGGTCCGGGCCTTTATCGCATCGAGCAGGCGCGTGGCCAGTGCCGGGTAATCCTCGTCGTAATGATGGCCGCCGGGCAATTCCAGCGGCTGGCCGCTCAGCTCACCCAGCGTGCAGCCGGTTTCCGCCTTCTCTTCGACGCCATAGACGCACAGCACCTTCGCCGCCGGCAGCTTGCTCAGCTCAGGACCTATCGGTGCTTCCTGATTGACCTTGCCCAGCCAGCCCTCCACCTCGATCTCGAAACCGACGCTGCGTTCGGGCGCCAGCAGGATCAGTGAGCTCACCGTGTCCTGGGTCGCGGCCGGCAGGCGGTTGTAGATCGCCGGCAGCACGTTGGCGCCGAACGAGTAGCCGATCAGCGCGAAGTGCTTCACGCCGCGGGTTTCCTGGTAGTGCTTCATCAGCGCGGCGAGGTCGCTGGCCGAGCGTTCCGGGGTCTTGTGCTGCCAGTAGTAGCGCAGCGTGTCGACGCCGATCACCGGGTAGTTGTGCTGCGCCATCTGCTCGGCGACGTCGCGGTCGAGGTCGCGCCAGCCGCCGTCGCCGGAATAGAACAGGCTCAGCGTGTCGACCGGGTCCTTGGCCGGCACGTCGACCACCGGCATGGCCTCGCCCTGGCCGGCGAGCAGGCTCTGCAACTGCTGGTCGAGCAGTTGCGGCAGCGGCGTGTCGTAGTTGGCGATCTGCGTATGGGCGTTGTCCAGCGCACGGGCGAAGCGCGCGCTGGGATCGTCCGGGTTGTCGTTCCAGGCGATGGTCCACTGGCCATGTTCTGCCCGTTGCGGCAGCACGTCGGGGCAATCCGGCATCGACAGCGAGAAACCCACCGACAGCGCGCGCGCCTGGTCGCTGCCCTGGGCCGCCAGCCAGCGCCAGGCGAGCACGCCGCCCGGGCCGATACCGGCGACCAGCGTCGGCGCCTGTTTCAGCTGCGCCGCGGCATCGTTCATGTGCTGGCGTTGCTGTTCGCAACTGCCGGGCTGGAGAACGTACTGCACCAGCAGCGCGCCGCGCTCGGCCAGATTCAGCAGTTGCGCATCGCTCAGCCCCTGGCCTTCGGGTACGGCCACGACCACGCGCGCGCCGATCTTGCCCGGTGGCACGGCCAGGGTCACCGCGCTGCCATCGGCCAGCGTCGGGTGTTCGAGTTGCGCCCGCGGCGGCGGCTTGAGGAACCACCAGGCCACGCCCAGCAGCAGGCACGCCAGTACGAGGAGGGATGTCAGCGTCTTGCGACGGGAGAACGGTAAGGCCATCAGCGTTTCACCAATCCAGTCAGGCCGCCGGCGATCAGCGCGGCGGTATCGGCCAGGGCCAGTAGTGGGTTGAGTCCCGCGGGAACGGCCATGTAGCGCGGTTCCCATTCGGGGTCGAACTTGTCCTTGAAGCGGCGCAGGCCCTGGAAGTTGTAGAACTGCTCGCCGCGCTGGAACACCAGCGAGCCCAGGCGCTGGGCCAGCGGCGCGCCACGGCGCACCTGCAATCCGGCCAGCGGCACCATGCCGAGGCTGAAGTGCGCATACCCGGCTTCCTTGAAGCGCAGGATCAGGCCGAGCATGAGGAACTCCATGGTCAGCTTCGGCGCCTTCGGATGCACGCGCATCAGGTCGAGGCTGGCGACTTCCTTCTGATCGGTCTCCAGCAGGCTGGCGAAGGCCACCGGCTGGTCCTTGTCGAGCACCACGGCGATGCGGAAGTGGCGCAGGTAGTCGGTGTCGAAGCGGCCGAGGGAGAAGCCCTTTTCGCGCGCCTGCTTGCCCTGCATCCAGGCTTCGGAAATCGCCGCCAGGTGCTCCATCGGCGCCTCGCCGGGCGCATGGATCACCAGGCTGAGACCGTCGCGCTGGCCACGGTTCCAGGTGTAGCGCAGGTCTTTCTTGCCCTTGCTGTCGAGGTCGAAGGTGGCCAGGTCGACGCTGGCTTCCTCGCCGAGCTTGATCGCGCTCAGGCCGATGTCCATGTAGTACGGCAGGTTCTCGGCGCGCACCTGATAGAACACGGGGCGGGCGCGGTAGTGGTCGCAGAGGTCGCGGAACTGCCAGATCAGCTCGCCGCGTTCGGCGGCCGGGCCGATCGGGTCGAACAGCGCCACCAGGCTGCGGCCGCGTCGCGCGTACATCAGGAAGGCGTCGCCGTTGGGGTGGAAGAGGATCGCCTTGTCGCCGGTGAGCACCAGGCCGCCGTCCGGCTGGTCGGAGGCCTTGATGATGGCCAGCGCGCGTTGCAGTTCGGCTTCGTCGGGTTCGAGGATTTCCGGCGGCTGCGGGCGCAGCAGCCAGACCAGGCCGAGGATCGCCAGCAGCAGGAAGCTGCCCAGCGTCGCCCGCAGCGAGCGCGGGGTGTTGGCGTCCACCGCGAATTGCCACCACAGCTCATGGTCGTAGGGCACGTTCTGGTAGACGAAGAACATCAGCCAGGTCGAGGCCGCGAGCACGCACGCCGCGGCCACCAGGTTGACCGACGAGAGCGGCATCTCCAGCAGCCGGCTGGGGCGGTAGAAGGCCTTGCGGAACACCGCCAGCAGCACGGCGGTGATCGACAGCAGCATCGCCTCTTCCCAGTCCACGCCCTTGAGCAGCGACAGCCCGGCACCGACCACCAGCAGGGCAAGGGTCAGCGCCCAGGCGGCCGACAGGCGCTGGCGCAGGCCCTGGGCGAGCAGCAGGCAGAGCACGCCCACCAGGCTGGCGGCCAGGTGGGAGATGTCGATCAGCCGGTGCGGAATGAGGAAGCGCAGGGTGTCCAGGCGCTCGTCGATGGCCGGGGTCGCGCCGGAAAACAGCAGCACCACGCCGGCGAAGAACACCAGCAGCGAGAGCACCGGTGCCGCCAGCGTCGAGGCCAGGCGCAGGGCCTCGCGGCCGGCGCCGAGGAAACGCCGGGCTTCGTCGGCGAGCAGCAGCAGGCAGCCGAGCACCAGCGGCAGGCCGACGTAGATCAGCCGGTAGATCACCAGCGCGGCGGCCAGCGGCGCGGCGCCCAGTTGACCGGCGAAGGCGGCCAGCAGCACCGCCTCGAACACGCCGATGCCGCCGGGAACGTGGCTGAGCACACCGGCCGCCAGCGCCAGCAGGTAAACCAGCAGGAAGCTGCCGAACGGCGGCGCCTCGGGCAGCAGCAGATAGAGCACGGTGGCGGCGGCGCTGACATCGACCAGGGTGATGAACAGTTGCAGCAGCGACAGCTTCGCGCCGGGCAGGCGCAGTTGCCAGCGCGACACCTGCACCTCGACGCTGCCGGGCACGCCGCCTTGCGGCAACCGGCGGCGCGAGAGGAACAGCACCAGCGCGGCGCAGCCCAGCAAGATGGCCACGGCCAGCACGCCCACCAGCGGCGCCGGGAGTTTCAGCGCCTGGGCGGCGGCCGGCAGGTCGCTCAAGGCGGCGAGTGCGGACAGCGGCGGCAGTGCGCAGCCCAGCGAGAGGCTGGCGAACAGGCTGATCCGGGCGATGTCGCCGGCGCTCAGCCCTTCGCGGGCATACAGCCGGTAGCGTACCGAGCCGCCGGAGAGCAGCGAGAAACCCACCGCGTTGCCGATCGAGAAGGCGCAGAAGCTGCCCAGGGTCAGCCGCGACGCCGGCAGTTTCACCCCGGCGTAGTGCATCGCCGACCATTCATAGCCGAGCAGCGCGACGAAGCTCAGTGCCGTGGCCGCGAGGGCGCCATAGATGCTGGCCTGGGGTACGTCGAAGAGCGCGGCGCGGAGGCCGTCCGGATCGAGTTCGTGCAGCAGGTGCCAGCACGCCAGCAGGCCGAGCGCGAACAGGATCAGGGTGAGGGCGAGGCCAATGGGCTGGCGGTAGAGACTCAGGCGGTCGAGCCAACCAAGACGGGGGATGGGGCTGACGGCGACTTCGACGGGTTCCTGCATTGCGGCTCTCAGTGGCTGAACATGTTGCAGAGTGTGACCGTTCGGACTGCGGACCGCACCTCCGTCGGGAGGATTTTTTGTCCGGGCCGTCCACGGCTGTCAGGCAAAGGGTAGGTGGGTTTCGGGTCAAGGAAAGAAAAAGGCCACCCGAGCAGGTGGCCTTTTCGTTACGCCAGCGAAGTGCGTGGCGGATGGTGCGTCGCGCGGCTCAGCGCTCGTTCAGGCTGTCCCGCAGGTCGGTCACCTCGGCGCTGGAAACCGGCGAGGCGGAGTTGCCCCAGCTGTTGCGCACGTAGGTCAGCACGTCGGCGATGTTCTCGTCGCTGAGGTTCCAGGCGAACGACGGCATCGCCGGCGCGGTGGGTGCCGCCTCGGTGCCGCCGGCGCGGCTGCCGGCCAGGACCACGCGGATCAGCGAGGCGGTATCGGCGGTGTTCACCAGCGGGGCCTTGGCGAGTTTCGGGAACAAGTGCGCGATCCCTTCGCCGGAACCGACGTGGCAGGCCGAGCAGCGGTCGGCGTAGATCGCCTTGCCGGCGACCATCGCCGGGCTGTCCGAGGCCAGCGGTTCGACGGGCTTCGGCCAGTCGGTCCGCGGGTCGTCTTTGAGGTAGACCGCCACCGCCATCAGGTCCTCGTCCTTCCAGTGCTGGGTGGAGTGCTCCACGGCTTCGGCCATCGGCCCGGAGGCGATGTCGAAACGGTTGGCGCCGGTCTTCAGGTACTGGACGACTTCCTCGACGCTCCATGCGCCGATGCCGGCGTACGGATCGGCGGTGATGTTCGGCGCGACCCAGCCCTGCAGATCGGCGCCGGCGAGGAAGGCGTCGTTCTTGTCGCCCCCGGTCAGGCTTTTCGGCGTGTGGCAGGTGCCGCAGTGGCCGAGCCCCTGGACGAGGTAGGCGCCGCGGTTCCATTGCTCGGATTTCTTCGTGTCGGGCTTGAATTCGCCTTCCTCGAAGTTGAGCAGGTTCCAGGCGATCAGGCTGCTGCGCAGGTTGAACGGGAACGGCAGTAGGTTGGTTTCCACCGGGTTGTGCACCGGCTGGACGGTCTGCAGGTAGGCCCAGATGGCCTGGTTGTCCTCGCGGCTGACCTTGGTGTAGGCGGTGTACGGCATCGCTCCGTAGAGGCGCTTGTCGCCCGGCGCGTGGCCCTTGGACATGACGTTCTGGAAGTCCTCGAAGCTCCACCCACCGATGCCGGTCTCCGGGTCGGGGGTGATGTTGGCGCCGACCAGCTTGCCGAACGGGGTGTCGATGCTCACGCCACCGGCGAACAACGGCTTGCCCGGCTGTGTGTGGCACGCCGTGCAGTCGCCGAGGGTCGCCAGGTAGCGGCCTTTCTGCACCAGGTTGTAGGAGTCGCCGCCGCTGGCCGCGTTGGCCGTGCCGAGGCTCAGGGCGAGCAGGCCGGCGCACAGGGAGAAGGTGGTTTTCATACGCTGATCATCTCCCCCGGACGCTTGAGATAGAGCCTGCGGATCGCATCCGCGGCCTTGAAGGCCAGGGCGCCCACGGTGCCCGTCGGGTTGTAGCCGGGGTTCTGCGGGAAGGCCGAGGAGCCGACCACGAACAGGTTCGGCACGCCCCAGACCTGCAGGTGCTTGTTCACCGAGCTGTTCTTCGGATCGGCGCCCATGATGAAACCGCCGACGATGTGCGAGGACTGGTACGAGGTGTTCGCCCACGGCCCCTTGCGCGGCGAGGGGAAAAACGCCCGGGGGTTCATGCTCTTGGCGATCTCGGCGACCTTGTTGGTGCAGTACTCGGCCATGCGCAGGTCGTTCTCCGGGAAGTCGAAGGTGATGCGCAGCAGCGGGCGACCGTGCGGGTCGGTGTAGTTCGGGTCCAGCGACAGGTAGTTGGTGCGTTTGCTGTAGCTGCTCGCCTCGCAACCGATGGACATCGAGCTGGCGTAGTTCTCCACGGTCGCCTTCTTCCACTGCGAACCCCAGGCCGGGGTGCCCGGCGGCACCGGGCGCGAGTCGATCGGCGCGGCGCCGATCGGTGTCACCCGGGTGCTGCCGCCGCCGACGAAGCCAAGGCCCGCGTGGTCGAAGTTGTCGTTGTTGAACTCGTCGATGCCCATGCCGATGGCGCCGCCGCCGATGAAGGGATTGAAGTTCTTGTCATCGAAGAACATGCGCACGCTGTTGGCCGTCTGGTAGGCGTAGTTGCGCCCGGTGGTGCCGGTGTTGGTGACCGGGTCGTAGGGCTGGCCGACGCCGGAAAGCAGCATCAGACGCACGTTCTCGAAGATGAACGCGGCGACCACGACGATCTCCGCCGGCTGCTCGAACTGATCGCCGTTGGCATCGACGTAGATGATCCCGGTGGCTTTCTTGCCGGTGCTGTCCAGCGTGACCTTCAGCACTTCGGCATTGGTCCTGGCGGTGAAGTTGGGCTTGCGGATCAGCGCTGGCAGCACGTTGACGATGGCGCTGGCCTTGGAATAGTTGGCGCAGCCGTAGTTGGTGCAGAAACCGCAGAAGGTGCACGGCCCCATGGTCACGCCGTACTGGTTGGTGTAGGCCTGCGAGGCCAGCGCCGAGGGCACCGGGAACGGCTTGTAGCCCAGGTTGCGCGCGGCTTCGGCGAACAGCGTCGGGGCGTAGGTCTGAGCGGTCGGCGGGTTCGGGTATTCCCGGGAGCGGGCGCCCTCGAACGGGTTGCCGCCCTCGACGACGGTGCCGTTGAGGTTGCCGGCCTTGCCGGAAACCCCTGCCAGGCGCTCGAAGGCGTCGTAGTGCGGTTCCATTTCCTCCCAGGTGGTGCCCCAGTCCTGCAGGGTCAGCTCGGCGGGTACTTCCTTGCCATAGCGTTCCTGCAGGTAGCTGGCGAGGCGGAATTCAGTGGGCTGGAAGCGAAAGGTGATGCCGGCCCAGTGGTTGCCGGCGCCACCGGTGCCGTTGCCGGGGTGGAAGGAACCCCAGTCGCGCATCGGCAGGGCGGTCTCGGCCGGCGTGTTGCGCATCGTGCAGGTGTTCTGCTTGGTCCGCAGCATCAGTTCCTGGCGGCGGTTGTAGCGCAACTCGTCGGTGGCGGACGCCAGGTTGAAGTCCACGGCGGTGTCGCGCCACGGGCCGCGCTCGAAGCCCATCACGTTCAGGCCTTCGTCGGCGAGTTCCTTGGCGATGATCGAGCCCGCCCAGCCGAGGCCCACGACCACCACGTCGGTGGCGGGAAGTTTCTTAGGTGTAGCCATGTCGATTAACCCTTCTTGTTCCAGGCGGAGCTGCCGATGATGGAGAGCGGTACCAGGTCGAGCTTCTGGTTATGCAGCGCGATGTAGTCGCGGTAGTCATAACGCGCACCGGGGAAACCGATCATTTTCCAGCTCACCATGTCGCGGTTGCCGCCGTAGATCGGGTCGGCGAAGAAGCCTTCCATGGTGTTGCCCAGCACCTGCTGGAAGAAGAACTGGGCGTCGATGCCCTCGAGGGTGATCGCGCCTTTCTCCAGATCGGTCAGCACCTTGTCGCGCTGCTCGCCCTCGAGGCCGCTGAACGGCTTCTGGAACTGCGCCTGGCAGTACTTGCCGAGGGCGGCGAGGCCGATGCGGTAACGCTCCTGCGGCACCAGCGGCGACTGGTCCGCCTGCGCCGGCGTGCCCGGCGTGAAGGGGCCTTCGCGGTAGAGGCGGGCGAAGGTGCCGTACTCGCCGGCCAGCTGACGGTCGATGAATACCGCGCAGCCGGCGTCCTTGCCACTGACGCTGAGGTCGTCGGCGGGAATCAGGCGCTCGACGATCGCCTCGACTTCGCGGGCTTCCTCGGCCGTGAAGAACTGCCAGCCGGGTGTGTCGTAGTGCATCGGGCCGTTGTGGTCGAAGGGAATCCACCCGGGCGTACCGGCTACGGTGGCCGCCTTGGCGCTGGCGGCGGCGCCGACGGCGAGCGAAGCCGCCGACGAGACAAGGATCTGCCGTCGGGTAAAGCCTTTGGATTTATCGGTCATGCGAGGCTCCTGCGATACGCGTCTGACGAGCCGGGGGCTGCTCGCCGAAAGCGGCGTAGTCGCTATCAGTTCACGGTGGTGCCGTTGCCATGCAGGCGCAGGCGGAAACATCCACGTGGGGGCACGCGACCTTTGAGGGGCAGGGGCCAGGTCGATGCGCTGCACCGGAACCGATTGGCCGTGGTCCGTTGGTCGTCTCTTCCCGACGTTTTTATAGGGTAAGGTGTTACAAATTGTCGCAGTGAAAAAGTTGTGCAATTCACTGTTACAAATTTGATATCAATCCAGCCGTTTTTGTTCCCGCAGGGCTTGACGCCATGTAGGCCGTTGATTCCAGCGGATCGAGGGTAGAGATGCGGCGTGCGACCGAGCGCAGAAAGGGTTCGGCATCAGGGAGCTGATGCGCGCCTTCTCTCGTCGCGAAGGGGGATGTCGGTCAGTCGATCCGTTGGCGCTGCGGCTGCGGAAACCGGTCCTCGGATCAGCCCGCGCGCCGGCGAGGCGCGGCGATTCCCGCGCCGGGGCGGGAAAAGGCGAACAGCAGGAAGGTCTCGGTAAAGTCCAGCAGTTCCTGGGCTTCCTCCTCGGCGACGTCGTCGTCGAGCAGCGTCGCGGCGCTGCCCTCGATGCGGACGAAATGACCCCAGGCAGCCAGCGCCGACGGGATCACGCCCTCGTTGCGCAGACGATGGAAACGCTCGCGCAGGCCGGCGGTGCCCGGCAGCAGGTCGTGGCTGGCCAGGTCCAGCGCGCTGACACAGAGTGTCGCGCAGGCTTCGAAGTCGCCGAGTGCCAGCCGCGCGCGGGCCGCCGAGAGGCGATCCGCTGGCTGCAACGGCGTGGCGAAGGGCGCGGGGATCGCCCGCGGTTTCGGATACACCGCGTGGACGACGAACGGCAGCGCCGGCGCGATCTGCCCGCCGTGACGCGGAAGGGTGATCGAGCCGGGGCCATCCAGCGGGCCGTCGAGTCCGGCAGAGGCCAGCAGTACGTCGACGCGGCGCGTACAGGTGTTGCAGCTCATCTGCAGGCGCCAGCGCGAGCCGGACTCGTTCTTGCGCAGCAGCGTCTGTCGGCACGAGGTGAAGGTGCGCTTGGTGGCCAGGCAATGCGGGCAGGTTCCGACGTAGTAAACAGTACCCATCTGCGCTCTCCACTGCGGCGACCGATGTGTCCGGTGTTGTAGAAAGCTCCGACCATGCGTGCCTGCAGGCGTTCCGGCAGCGGCAGCGGTTTTCTTCCGAGCCGCGTGCGGCGGGACGAATCGGCCGCGGAACTGTCCCTAGCGGAGACGGGCATCGCCGTCCGTCGCGATAGGATGCAGGCCCGCCTCGAGGCGAGGCTCTCTCAATTTCCGGCCCTGATAGGGATGACGTTCATGTGGCGTGTACTTCTGCTTACCCTGACTTCGCTGCTGGTGCTGGCCTCGGCGGCCTGGGCCGCGTTGGCGCTGAGCTACCGGCTGCCCGGCCCGACGGC
>NZ_DJTK01000065.1:17983-44940 GCF_002438225.1 Pseudomonas sp. UBA6310
CTGCTCTGGCGCCACCGGGTGCTGCTCGGCCTGGCTGGCTACGCGCTCGGTTTCGCCGCGCTGCTGGTCTGGTGGAACGCCATCGCGCCGTCAGCGACCCGCGACTGGAGCCCCGACGTGGCCAAGCTCGCCACCGGCCGGGTCGAGGGCGACGTCCTGCTCATGGACCAGGTGCGCGACTTCACCTGGCGCAGCGACGAGGACTTCGACGTGCGTTGGCAGGCACAACGCTATGACCTTTCCCGACTGGAGTCCGTCGACTTCGTCACGTCCTACTGGGGGATGCCGGCGATCGCCCATGTGCTGGTGTCTTTCGGTTTCGGCGACGGCCGTTTCCTGACCTTCTCTGTGGAAATCCGCAAGGAGAAGGGCGAAAGCTATTCGTCGCTGGCCGGCTTCTTCAAACAGTACGAACTGAGCATCATCGCCGCCGAAGAGCGGGATATCGTCGCGGTACGCACCAACGTGCGTGGCGAGGACGATTACCTGTACCGCGTGGACCTGCCGCGCGAGGACATCCGCCAACTGCTGCTGGCGTACGTCGAACAGGCCAATGAGCTGCAGCGGGAACCGCGCTGGTACAACAGCGCCACCGCCAACTGCACGACGCTGGTGTTCCAGATGATGCAGAAGATCGTCGGCGGCCTGCCGCTGGATTACCGGTTGCTGCTCAGCGGCTACCTGCCCGGCTACGTGATGGAACAGGGCGGCCTGCAACCGGGGCTGTCGCTGGAACAGCTGCGCGAGCGCGGGCGGATCACCGAGCGGGCCAAGCAGGCGGCCGGGCGGGCGGACTTTTCCCAGGCGATCCGCCAGGGTGTGCCGGGCTGGTAGGGCGGCGGTAGGGTGGGCTTCAGCCCACCCTTTCTCGGCGAAACATCGGCGTATCGGTGGGCTGAAGCCCACCCTACGGTGCTGCGCGAGCGCGGGCGGATCACCGAGCGGGCCAGGCAGGCGGCGGGACGGGCGGACTTCTCCCAGGCGATCCGCCAGGGTGCGCCGGGCTGGTAAAGGGCAGGGCGCAGGGTGGTCGGCACCCTGCGCGGAAGCGCCAGCGCTGCTCAGCGCAGCTCGAAGCCCTGCTGCTTCACGTCCTTCGAGTCCAGGCCGATCTGCAGGTTGAAACGGCCGGCCTCGGCCACGTGCTGGAGTTGCGCGTTGTAGAACTTCAGCTCGTCCTCGTCGATGTCGAAGCGCACCACCTGCTCCTCGCCGGCCTTGAGCATGACCTTGCGGAAATCCTTCAGCTCCTTGACCGGGCGGATCATCGAGGCGGCGATGTCCTGGATGTACAGCTGCACCACGGTTTCGCCGTCACGCGTGCCGGTGTTCTTCAGCGTCACGCTGGCTTCGAGCCGGCCATCGCGCCGCAGCGTGGCACTCGACAGGCTGATGTCGGACAGGCTGAACTGGGTGTAGCTCAGGCCGTAGCCGAACGGGTACAGCGCGCCGTTGGGCTCCTCGAAGTACTGCGAGGTGTAGTTGCCGGGCTTGCCCTCGATGAAGGGCCGGCCGATGCGCAGGTGGTTGTAGTAGGTGGGGATCTGCCCGACCGAGCGCGGGAAGGAGATCGGCAGCTTGCCGGACGGGTTGTAGTCGCCGAACAGCACGTCGGCGATGGCGTTGCCGCCTTCGGTGCCGCTGAACCAGGTCTCCAGGATCGCGTCGGCGTTGGCCTGGGCCCAGTTCAGCTGTAACGGACGGCCGTTCATCAGCACGATCACCAGGGGTTTGCCGGTGGCCTTGAGCGCCTTGAGCAGCGCGCGCTGGCTGGCCGGAATGCTCAGGCTGGTGCGGCTGGAGGACTCGTGGGACATGCCGCGCGACTCGCCCACCGCGGCGACGATGACGTCGGCCTGACGGGCGACCTCCACCGCGTTGGCGATCAGCTCCTTCGGCGGGCGCGGGTCCTGCACCACTTCCGGGGCGTCCCAGTTGAGGAAGTTCAAGTAGTCGACGACGTGCGCATCGTCGGTGACGTTGGCGCCGCGCGCATAGACCACCTGCGCCTTGTCGCCCACCGCGTTGCGCAGGCCCTGGTAGAGGGTGACCGCCTGCATCGGCACGCCGGCGGCGGACCAGCTGCCGAGCATGTCGACCTTGGCATCGCCCAGCGGGCCGATCAGCGCAATCCTGCCCTGCTTCTTCAGCGGCAGCGTCCGGGCCTCGTTCTTCAGCAGCACCATCGACTTGCGCGCCACATCGCGCGCGGCCTCGCGGTGCAGTCGGCTTTCGGCGTTGTTGTCCTGCGGGTCGTCGGTGGCCTTGCCAATGCGCAGGTAGGGGTCGGCGAACAGGCCCATGTCGTACTTGGCGCCGAGCACCTCGCGCACCGCGTTGTCGATTTCCTGCACGCTGACCTCGCCGGATTTCACCAGGCCCGGCAGTTCATCGCGGTACAGTGAGTCGTGCATGGAGAGGTCGATGCCGGCCTTGATCGCCAGCTTGGCGGCCTCGCGCTCGTTGTCGGCGACGCCGTGGTTGATCAGCTCGGTGACCGCGCCGTGGTCGCTCACGGTGACGCCCTTGAAGCCCCATTCCTTGCGCAGCAGGTCGTGCATCAGCCAGGTGTTGGCGGTGGCCGGCACGCCATTGATCGAGTTCAGCGCCACCATCACGCCGCCGCTGCCGGCATCGAGGGCGGCCTTGTAGGGCGGCAGGTACTCCTGGTACATGCGCACCGGGCTCATGTCCACGGTATTGTAGTCGCGACCGCCTTCCACCGCGCCATAGAGGGCGAAGTGCTTGACGCTGGCCATCACGCTGTCGGCGGTGTTCGGCGCGGCGCCCTGGAACGCCTTGACCATGGTGGCGCCGGTCATCGAGACCAGGTGCGGGTCTTCGCCGAAGCCTTCCGAGGTGCGGCCCCAGCGCGGGTCGTGGGTGATGTCGACCATCGGCGCGAAGGTCATGTCGATGCCGTCGGCGGCGGCCTCGATGGCCGAGGTGCGGCCGGCCAGGGCGACCGCCTGCATGTCCCAGCTCGACGCCAGCGCCAGGCTGATCGGGAAGATCGTGCGGTGGCCGTGGACCACGTCGTAGGCGAAGAAGATCGGGATCTTCAGCCGGCTGCTGACTGCGGCATCCTGAAGCGGCCGGTTGTCGGCGCGGGTGACCGTGTTGAAGGTGCCGCCGATGTGCCCGGCGGCGATTTCCTTGAGGATCTGCGGTTGCGGCATGTCCGCGCCGATGCTGATCAGGCGCAGCTGGCCGATCTTTTCCTCGAGGGTCATGCGGCCGATGAGGTCGGCGATGAACGCCTGCTTGTCCTGGGCGGCGGTGGGTTTGACGTCGGCGAATGCCGGTTGAGCGAGGCAGGCCAGAAGCCCAAGCAGATACAGCCTTTTCATTATTCGTTTCTCGGGCCGACGGCAGCGTCGAACGGCGGGCCTGGTAGGGAAATACGGGTGGGTTGGCTGGGCTGCTTTTTATCCGATTGGCGGGCGGCCGAACAGTCCTTTTTCATCCCGCGCCGACCGCCCAACGGCTGCGGGTTGCCCGGGCAGTGCGGATGCGGTTATTGATGGCCGATGAATCCTCCTCGCATCGACTTCGCCGCACCGGCGTACCGCTCACCGACAACCGCTGCCGTCCGTCACGGCCCGTGTCTTCCCTTCATCGCCTGCCTCGCGCTGCTGCTCGCCGGGTGCGGCACGCAGCGGCCGCAGGAGCCGCCGGAGCGCGCCGCCGAGGTGGTGCGCGCGGAGATCGTCCGGCTGATGCCGGCCAGCGTCGCCGACCGCAACGGCTGGGCGGCGGACATCTACACCGCGTTCTCCGCGCAGGAGATTTCCACCAGCACCGAGAACCTCTGCGCGGTGCTGGCGGTGACCGAGCAGGAGTCAACCTTCCAGGCCGACCCGCCGGTGGCCGGGCTGGCGAAGATCGCCCGCGCGGAAATCGACCGCCGCGCCGGCGCGCTGCACGTACCGGGTTTCCTCGTCAGCGCCGCACTGCGCATCGACTCGCCGAATGGCAGGACCTACAGCCAGCGCCTCGCGGCGGTGCGCACGGAAAAGGAACTGAGCGCGATCTTCGACGACTTCATCAGCATGGTGCCCATGGGGCGCCAGCTGTTCGGCGGTCTCAACCCGGTGCACACCGGCGGGCCGATGCAGGTCAGCATCGACTTCGCCCAGGCGCACGCGCGGGGGTATCCGTACCCGGTCGACGGCTCGATCCGCCAGGAAGTGTTCAGCCGCCGCGGCGGGCTGTACTTCGGCACGGCCCATCTGCTCGGCTATCCGGTGAACTACCCCAAACCGCTGTACCGCTTCGCCGACTTCAACGCCGGCTGGTATGCCAGCCGCAACGCCGCGTTCCAGAGCGCGGTGAGCCGGCTGACCGGGATCAAGCTGGCGCTGGACGGCGACCTGCTGCTGCCCAACTCGCCGCTGGCCGGGCAGACCGAGCGCGCGGTGCGCACCCTGGGCAAGCGCCTGGAGATGAGCGACGGCGACATCCGCCGCGCGCTGAACCATGGCGACAGCCTCGATTTCGAGGACACCGACCTCTACCGGCGCGTCTTTGCCCTGGCCGACGCCAAGGCCGGCAAGCCGCTGCCGCGCGCGGTGCTGCCGGGCATCACCCTGGAAAGCCCGAAGATCACCCGCACCCTGACTACCGCCTGGTTCGCCCAGCGCGTCGACGAGCGCTGGAAGCGCTGCATGGCCAGGGCGGGGAAAAACTGACGGGTCGAGCAGGGTGACGAATTTTTGTCGGTTTTCCTGCTGTTGGTCCGTTAGTCCTTGTAACTGATTGGTTACAGGCTACTTTCTCGATCTAGGTACGGCCCGCGAAGGACGGGATACATGGAAGTCGGGAGAGAAAGGTCGACGGCGCTACCGGCCACGGTTCGCCTGATCACCACCAATCCGCTGCTCGGCGAGTTGTTCAAGCATTTCCTCGAGCAGCGCTCGGCCATCGAGCTGCAGGTGGCCGACCTGTCGCGCCTCGCCGAGCCCTCGGCGCTGCGCCTGCTGGACATCGGCAGCCTGTGCCCGGAGCGCCTCGCCGAAGGTGTCGAGCGGCTGCCCGCGCAGGCGCCCATCGCGCTGATCAACGCCCCGCCGGAACTGGCGCTGACCTGGGTCGCGCGCTATCCCGGCATCCGCGGCGTGTTCTCCCCGCAGACCAGCCGCGAGCAGCTGCTGCGTGGCCTCGACGTGCTGCTCGCCGGCCAGGACTGGCTGTCGCGGCCGCTGATGGCCTACCTGGTGCAACGCCTGCGAGCACTGCAACGCCCGTCCAGCGACATGCTCACTTTGCGCGAGCGCGAAATCCTCTGCCTGGTCGGCCGTGGCCTGTCCAACGCCGCCATCGGCCGCGCCCTGTGCCTGAGCCCGCACACGGTGAAGAGCCACATGCACAACCTGCTGCGCAAGACCGGGTCGGCCAATCGCGCCGAGGCCGCCCTGCGTTTCCATGCCGGCTCGCCGGAGTCGCCGTGAGGCGCTGGACGCTGCTGGCCTGGCTGGCGCTAGCGCCCGTCGCCGGGGCCGCTGCCAGTGAGGATCTGATCCAGGGGCTGGTCATCGACAGCACCATTTCGCGCTTCGGCCATGACTTCTACCGCGCCTTCAGCGACCGCCTGGTGGACGCCAGCGAGATGGACTTCAACCTGGTGGTGCGCGAGCGGCCGTCGGCGCGCTGGGGCAGCCTGATCTGGGTCGAGCAGGACCAGCGCGTGCTCTACCGCCAGTTTCTGCAACCGAACGCTTCCCAGGTGACGGATTCGGCCTACGGGGCGGCCGATCAGGTCGTCGAGGCCATCGCGCGCCGGCGACTCGAGGATTTGCTGCAAGACAACACCGACATGGAGAGGGACGAGCTATGACGCGCCATCGCTGCACCTGGCATCTTCGCCTTGGCCTGCTGGCGGCGCTGGCCGGCGGCGCCCAGGCCACGGAACTGGTCTATACGCCGGTCAACCCGTCCTTCGGCGGCAGCCCGCTGAACGGCACCTACCTGCTGAACAACGCGACCGCCCAGGACCGCTACAAGGACCCGGACATCTCCGGCGGCACCCGTCTTTCGGCGCTGGAGCGTTTCACCAGCCAGCTGGAGTCGCGGCTGCTCTCGCAGGTGCTGGCCAACGTCAACGACGGCAGCTCCGGAACTCTGTCCACCGACCAGTTCATCGTCAACATCGTCGACGACTCCGGCACCCTGACCGTGCAGATCACCGATCGCGCCACCGGCGAGATCTCGGAAATTTCCATCAGCGGCTTCAACGCCCCGTGATCAGTCCGCGCGAGACCTCATCCATGAAACCGCATGCGCTCGTCCTCCTGCTGTGCGCCGGCCTGTTCCAGGGCTGCTCGGTTCACGACCCGATGCCCGCCGAGCAGCACGCGGCGCCGACCCTGACCCCGCGCGCCTCGACCTACTACGACCTGCTCGCGCTGCCGCCGCCGAAGGGCCCGCTGGTGGCGGCGGTGTACGGCTTCCGCGACCAGTCCGGGCAGTACAAGCCGAACCCGTCCAGCTCCTTCTCCACCGCGGTGACCCAGGGCGCCGGCAGCATGCTGGTGGACGCCCTGCAAACCAGCGGCTGGTTCATCGTGCTGGAGCGCGAGGGCCTGCAGAACCTGCTCACCGAACGCAAGATCATCCGCGCCACGCAGAACAAGCCGGACCTGCCGGAAAATCTCGAGCAGACGCTGCCGTCGCTGCAGGCCGCCAACCTGCTGCTCGAAGGCGGCATCGTCGCCTACGACACCAACGTGCGCAGCGGCGGGGAGGGCGCGCGCTACCTGGGGATCGGGGTTTCCGAGGAATACCGGGTCGATCAGGTGACGGTGAACCTGCGCGCCATCGATACCCGCAGCGGGCGCGTGCTGGCCAACGTGATGACGTCCAAGACCATCTATTCGGTCGGGCGCCAGGCCGGGGTGTTCAAGTTCATCGAGTTCAAGAAGCTGCTCGAGGCCGAATCCGGCTACACCACCAACGAGCCGGCGCAGCTCTGCGTGCTCTCGGCGATCGAATCCGCGGTGGTCAACCTGATCGCCCAGGGCATCGAGCGGCGGTTGTGGCGGGCGGCCGACGCCAATGCCATCGCGGGTAGTTCGCTGGCGAAATACCTGGAGGCGGCGCCGGGCCGGCCGGCGGTCGCGAAGGCGACGGGGGATTAATCCCTTCGAGGGCTTCACGGGGCGTTTTTTCAGCCGATGGGGCGATACCCGCCAGGTGCCGGAAGAGCGAAGAATTGCGCCGTTCGGGCTCCTGGTTCAGGTGCGGTATGAGTCGATGGCGGGGCATGTGTGGAGCGCTGGCGCTGGCGCTGGGCGGCATCGACGCCGGCGCCGCCGACCTGCTTGACAACGCCGACCTGGCGTCCGGCAGCGAGCTGGCCCGCACTGCCGCCGCCAGTACCGCGCGCATCCAGCAGATCGGCCTAGTCAACCGCGCCGCCATCGGGCAGACCGGCGAGCGCCTCGTCGCCCTCATCCGCCAGACCGGCGCCGCCCAGGAAGCCGCCATCGCCCAGGATGGCGGCGAACTTTCCGCGCAGATCATCCAGACCGGCTACGCCAACCGCGCGCGCATCGACCAGCAGGGCAACGACAACCAGGCCGTGATCCGTCAGCTCGGCGCGTACAACGACGCGCGCATCGAGCAGGTCGGCGACGGCTTCAAAAGCAGCATCACCCAGTTCGGCAATCACCAGAACATGCAGGTCCGCCAATACCGCTGACCGGCACGGACGTCACAACGAGAGAACGGAGAATCCCCATGCGTGTGCTCATCCCCTTCGCTGCCCTGGCTTTCGCCCTGACGGCACCCTGCGTGCTGGCCGACAGCAGCGCGGTCCTCGAACAGAACGGCACCGACAACCAGGCCACGCTGGACCAGGAGGGCAGCGACCACAGCGCCACCCAGACCCAGTACGGCGTGAGCCTGAGCAGCGACATCACCCAGCGCGGCTCCGGGCATACCGCCATCAGCGAGCAGAACGCCTACGACAGCCAGGTGAGCATCGACCAGAGCGGCGCCGGCAACTACGGCGCGGTCTATCAGCTCGGCGGCGAGAGCAACGCCGCGGGCCTGAGCCAGGACGGCTACGCCAACAGCGCCACGCTGCGCCAGGAGTCGTTGAACTTCGACGTGCTGATCGGCAACACCGCGACCATCAGCCAGAGCGGCGCCACCAACACCGCCGACGTGCAGCAGGACGGCGCCGGCAACTGGCTCCAGGCGAGCGCCAGCGGAACCGGCAACAGCCTGCAATCGGTGCAGAGCGGCATCGGCACCTCGGCGACGGTCTATCAGGTCGGCGACAACAACGCGGTGTCGGTGAACCAGGATTTCTCCGGTTCGGCCAGCCTCAGCCAGAACGGCAACGACAACGTGCTGGCCCTGACCCAGGGCGGCCTGGAGAATCCCCGGGCGACGTTGAGCCAGACCGGCGACGGCAACCAGATGGAGGCGAACGTCCAGTTCAAGTTCAACGCCCTGGAATTCGCCCAGGAAGGAGACGGCAACAGCCTGTTCGTCGACCAGAGCGGCCGCAACGGCAGCGCCAGCGGCTCTTCGGCGGGCAACGACAACAGCGCCAGCTTGGTCGTCGACGGCGACGACTACGTGGTCAGCATCGACCAGACCGGCGACGCCAACATCGCCAGCCTGGACAGCGCGGGGATCGGCAACCTCGCCAGCATCGTTCAGACCGGCTCGACCAACCAGGCCAGCATCAGCCAGTCCGGCGGCTTCGACACCTTCACGCCGCAGACCGCGCGGATCACCCAGACCGGCGACGGCAACATCGCCAGCATCGTCCAGCACTGACGGTGCGCGGCTACTGCGCGGCGGTGCTGCTGGGCTGCGCCGCGCTGGCGGCGGCGACGGGCGCGCCGCAGCTGCGTCTGCAGCCGCTACCGCCGGGCCACGCCGAACTCGAACTGTGCTTTCCCGACCTCGGCGGGCCGTTGCGTTTCGAGCTGGAAGTCGATGCGACGGGCGCCGCCGGCACCACCCGCAGCCGCCAGCGCGGTGAGCTCCCCGCGGGCCAGCCCGGCTGCCCGCTGCGCAACCGCCTGAGCGCCGCCCCCGGCACGCGTATCGATGCCCTCCTGCGCTGGTGGGTAGGCGACGCCGCGCCCCAGGCGCTGAGTACCTCGCTCGATCTCTGACGAAAAGCCCACCTGAAGGTGGGCTTTTCGTCAGCGGCCACTGCCGGCGTCACTCGTGGGAAACCCGTCGGAGGAAATCCTGCATCCGCTCGTTGGTTGGATTGCTGAGAATTTCACGAGAGGTGCCCTGGGCGACGATCATGCCTTTCTCGAGGAACAGCGTGCGATCGGAGACGGCGCGGGCGAAACCCATCTCGTGGGTCACCACGATCATCGTCAGGCCTTCCTGCGCCAGCGACTTCATCACCCCGAGCACTTCGCCGACCAGCTCCGGATCGAGCGCCGAGGTCGGTTCGTCGAAGAGGATCGCCTTGGGCTCCATCGCCAGCGCGCGGGCGATGGCTACGCGCTGCTGCTGGCCGCCGGACAGCTCGGTGGGATAGGCATCGTGCTTGGCCGCCAGGCCGACCCGGTCGAGCAGCTCGCGGCCGCGTCCGAGCGCGACGTCGCGCTTGACATGGTTGACGTAGATCGGCCCTTCGATGACGTTCTCCAGCACCGTGCGGTGGGGGAACAGGTTGAAGCGCTGGAACACCATGCTGACGCTGCGGCGGATCTCGCGAATGCTCCTGGCGCTGCTGTCGACCTTCACGCCGTCGATGCTGATGGTGCCGCCGTCGTAGCTTTCCAGGCCGTTGATGCAGCGCAGCACGGTGGATTTGCCCGAGCCGGAGGGGCCGATCAGGCAGACCACTTCGCCACGCTCGATGGTGGCGCTGACGCCATGCAGCACCTTCTGGCTGCCGAAGGATTTGGTGATGCTGTCGATGACGATCATCGCGTACCCCGCTTGTACTTGCGCTCGAGCAGACTGGCCAGGCCCATCAACGGCAGGCTCAGGCAGAGATACATGAGGGCCACCAGGGTGAACACTGTGGCGCTCTGGAAAGAGGAAGCGGCGATCAGCTTGCCCTGCATGGACAGCTCCACCACGGTGATGATCGAGGTCTGCGAGGAATCCTTGAGCAGCAGGATCATGTTGTTGCTGTAGGGCGGCAGGGCAATCTTGAACGCCTGCGGCAGCACCACCCGGCGCATCATCAGCGTGCGCGACATGCCCAGCGAATTGGCCGCCTCGAGTTGCCCGGCGTCCACCGCCTCGATACCCGAGCGGAAGACTTCCGCCATGTAGGCCGAATAGGCCAGGCCGAGGCCTATGAAACCGGCCTGGAAGGCACTCAGTTGCACGCCCATTTCCGGCATCACGAAGTACAGGTAGAACAGGATGACGATGATCGGGACGCCGCGGATCAGGTTGGTGATGGTCTTCGAGCCGCCCGCCAGGATCGGCACGCCGGAAACCCGCAGGAACGCCCAGACCAGCCCCAGCAGCGAGGCGAACGCCAGCGCGCACAGGGTAATGGCGATGGTCATCCACACGCCTTGCAGCAGAATCGGCAGGAAGCGCAGGGCATCGCTAAAAAAGCCATCGAACATGGCGTAACTCCTTTGCTGCGGCGCCCGTTGCGGGCGCCGGACTAGCGGATCACGGGGTGATTTCCCACTTCTTCAGGATGCCGTCGAGGGTGCCGTCGGCCTTGAGCTCGGCGATGCCCTTGTTCACCCGGGCGAGGAGGTCGGCGTTGCCCTTGCGCACGGCGATGCCGATGGCGATGCGGATCTGCTTCTGATAATCCTCGGCGACGTGCAGGTCCTTCGCGCCGGACTGCTTGACCGTGTAGCGCATCACCGGGCCGTCGCCGATGGCCGCGTCGAGGCGGCCGAGGGCCACTTCGCGGATCATGTCGGACATGCTTTCGTACATGCGCAGTTCCTTGAGGCCCTTGGCCGCCTGCATCGGCTCCACCATCACCGTGCCGGTCTGCACGCCGACCACCTTGCCCGCGAAGTCCGCCGCGCTCTTGTAGGTGCCGTCGCCGCGGTACACCACCTCCTCGCTGTAGGCGAAGAGTTCGTCGGAGAAGTCGACGACCTTGGCGCGCGCCGGGTTGATCGCGAAGGCGGAGCTGATCAGGTCGATCTTCTGCGTCTGCAGCGACGGCACCAGGCCGGCGAAGGGGATCGCCTGCAGCTCGGGGGTGAAGCCGAGTTTCTGGCCGAGCGCCTGGGCGATGTCGATCATCACGCCCTGCAGGCTGTTGCTCTGCGTGTCGAGGTAGTTGAAGGGCACCGCGGTGGGTGTCGCGCCCACCTTGAGCGTGTCCGCCTGGACGGTACCGATCAGCGCGGGAACGGCGAGGGCGGCGCAGGCCGCATATTTCAGCAAGGCATTCATTCGGGCGTAGCTCCTGATTGAGAACGGCAGCATCGATAGGGGTGGCGTCCGCCTTGTGGCCGGCGGATCACGGGTCACAGGGCGGCGGTGACGATGATCTCCACCAGCAGGTCGGGGCTTGCCAGGCGCGCCTGGCAGGTGGCACGGGCCGGTGCGGCGTCAGCTGCGACCCAGGCATCCCAGACTTCGTTCATCCCGGCGAAGTCCCTGTCGATGTCCTTAAGCCAGATCTGTGCGCTGAGCAGGCGGCTCTTGTCGGTCCCGGCGTCGGTCAGGAAACCGTCCAGGCGCGCCAGCACGTCGGCGGTCTGCGCGCGGATGTCGCCGCTACGGTCGGTGGCGATCACCCCGGCCAGGTAGACGGTGCCGTTGTGGACGACCGCGCGGCTCATGCGCGCGCCGCTATCGTGACGGGTAATGCTCATGTGTGTTCCTCATCGTGAGTGAGTGGAAGGGCTGGATGCCGCGCCGTGGAAGCGCGACAGCGAAAACGGCGCCAGGCGTCGGGCCTGGGCTGGGTCGCCGATCGCCGCGGCGATCAACCGGCCGGTGGGGGCGGATCCGGTCAGGCCGAGGTGCCCGTGACCGAAGGCGCACCACAGGCCGCCGTGGCCGGGCACCGGGCCGATCACCGGCAGCGAATCGGGCAGGCAGGGCCTGTGGCCCATCCAGGATTCCCGCTCGCGGGTGTCCAGGCCGGGCAGGCCGGCTTCGGCATGCTCGGCCAGCAGCGCGGCGCGGCGCTCGCTGGGCAGTCGTTGCAGGCCGCCGAATTCCACCGTGCCGGCGACCCGCAGGCCGTCCTCCATCGGCGTGATGAACACCTTGCGGTCGGCGAGCACGACGATCCGGGAGAGCGAAACTCCCGGCCGGAGGAGCTTCAGGTGATAGCCGCGCTGCGATTCCAGCGGCACCTTCAGGTTCAGCGTGGCGAGCAGTTCGGCGGACCAGGCACCGGCGGCGAGTACCACCTGGCGCGCCGCGTAGGAGGCTCCGTCGCCGTGGAGCCGCCAGCCAGTCTCCTGCGCCTGCAGGCGCCTGATCGAGGTGCGGACGAATTCCACGCCGCGAGCTTTCAGGTGATCGGCGAGGGCCGTGGCGTAGCGCTGCGGATTGGCGACCCAGGGCTGCTCGGGCAGGTAGTAGCCGACGCGGTATTCCGCGCCCACGGCGGGCTCCATCGCGTGGATACGCGCCGCATCGATGCGTTCGAGGCGCAGGCCGTGCTCGCGTTTGAGTGCCCAGCCGGCGGCGTCCTTGTCCATCGCCTCGGCGTTTGGGTAAAGGTGGATCTGCCCGCTGTCGACGATCAGCTCGGGATGGCCGATCTCCGCTGCCAGCGCGCGGTGGCAGGCCACCGCATCTCCGATCAACTGGTGCAGCGCCTCGGCGATGCGTGCCACCCGATCGGGCCGCGCGGCGAGCACGAAGCGCGTCATCCAGGGCGCGACCCGCAGCAGGTAGTCTGCCGGCACGTACAGCGGACCGCGGCGATCCATCAGCATGCCCGGCGCGCTGCGCAGGATGCCGGGCATCGCCAGCGGAGCCACCGCGCCGGAAGCCAGCGAGCCGGCATTGCCCGACGAGCAGCCGGCGCCGGCGTCCTGCGGATCGATCACCACCACGGCGTGGCCGGCCTTGCGCAGGTAATGCGCGGTGCACAGACCCACGATCCCGGCGCCGATCACGGCGATCCTGTTCAACCCATCTGCGTGCATTCGATATGTCCATCCGGCACTGAACCCATGACCGGAGTATCGGTGTGCGCCAGACGGACATTCAATAGTTTGGGATCGTTTAACAATCGATGAATATCGCATAGCGATATTCTTGAGTATGCTCGCCACACGCCTCGATGCAGGCGTCGACCTTTTTCATTTCGCAGGAACGACCATGAGCCGAGAGGATTCGTCGCTATTCGTGCAGTCGCTGGCCACCGGGCTGGCGGTTCTGGACGCGTTCGATGCCGAGCATGCCTCGATGAACCTGCCGGAGATCGCGCAGACCGTGGGCATCTCGCGCAGTGCCGCGCAACGCTTCGCCTACACCCTCGAAGCCCTCGGGCTGCTGAAGAAGGACGCCCAGAGCAAGCGCTTCTCGCTGTCACCCAAGGCGCTCAACGTCGGCTACCGCTACCTGCAGTCCAACCTGTTGCTGGAGCGCGCCAATCCCTACCTGCTGGACCTCAACCGGGTCACCGGCGAAACCGTCAACCTGGCCGAGCCTGACGGCCTGAACATGGTCTACATCGGCCGCTTTCCCAGTCCGCAGCGCAGCATCGTGCACATGCCGGTGGGGCGCCAGCTGCCGATCTACTGCACCTCTGCCGGCCGCGCCTACCTGTCCGGGCTGGAGGACGAACGGGTGCTGGAGATTCTCGAGGCCTCCGAGCGGCCGCGGCTGACGCCCAACACCGTGACCGACATCGACGCGCTGCTGGCGATGGTCGCCGCGGCGCGCGAGAGCGGGTTTGCCTACAGCATCGAGGAGTTCTACCTCGGCGATCTGGCCCTGGCGGTGCCGCTGTTCGATGTGCGCGGGCGGCCGGTGGCGGCGCTCAACATCTCGGTATCCACCGCGTTCTGGAGCTTGGAAAAGGCCCTGGCCGAGCTGGTGCCGCAACTGCTGCACACGGCCAACCTGATCTCCACCAAGCGGCCCAACCAGAAGCTGATGGAGCCTTTCCACATCGGCTACGGCATGGCCCGCTGAACGGCGCGGAAAACCCGAGAGCTTCGCCGCGCCAACCGGCATGCGCGGGCCATGTGGTCGCCTCGTGTGAACAGGAGGAGCGATCGAGCGGTCAGCTGTAGCGACTCCCCATAAGCGAGAACCCCATGAACCGACTCTTCGACAAGACCGCTGAACAGAACGTCCACGGCTGGGAACGCGGCGCCTCGCTGGCGGCCGGGCTGGTGTTGCTCGGCAAAGGCGCGCGGCGCGGTGGGCTGGGCGGGCTGCTGGCGATGGCGCTGGGCGGTGCGGCGCTCGTCCGTGGCCTGACCGGGCGCTGCGAAGCCAAGCGCCTGCTCGAGCAGCAGCCGCCGGCCGCGACGCCGGATGTGCAGCGTTACGCCCACATGCCGATGGATTCCGAGGTGCACAGCCCGGACTTCGAGGATGCCGACGTCGAATTGCCCAACAGCACGCCGATGGGCCACGAAGCGCGTCCCGGCCAGCCCTGATCCCGCCCGCGCCGAATCGCGGACAGCCGAAAGCGCGCCGTGAGGCGCGCTTCGGGTGTGCGTGGATGAAGCCGGTCACGGCATCTGCGGCAGTTCCTGCGCGCGCAGATCGAAGACCAGTACCTCGGCGCCTTCGCCGTGGCTCAGGGTCAGCTCGCGGGTGTCGCGCAGCCGTACACCGTCGCCCTGCCGCAGTTGCACGCCGTTGAGCTCGACGCTGCCGCGCGCCACGTGAACGTAGGCGTAGCGGTCTTCGTCCAGGGTCAGGCGTGCCTGCTCATCGCCTTCGAACAGCCCGGCGTAGACCCGCGCGTTCTGGCGCACCTGCAGCGAACCGCTGGCGCCATCCGGCGAGATGATCAGCCGCAGTTGGCCGCGTTTGCTGGCCTCGTCGAAATGCTGCTGCTGGTAGCGCGGTTGCGCGCCACGCCGATCCGGCACGATCCAGATTTGCAGGAAATGCACCGGGTTGGCCGCCGAATGGTTGTATTCGCTGTGGCTCACGCCGGTGCCGGCGCTCATCAGTTGCACGTCCCCCGGGCGGATCACCGAACCGGTGCCGAGGCTGTCCTGGTGCTCCAGCTCGCCTTCCAGCACGTAGGAGAAGATCTCCATGTCGCGGTGCGGGTGCTGGCCGAAGCCGCGGGCGGGCGCCACGGTGTCGTCGTTGATCACCAGCAGGTCGGAGAAACCCTGCTCGCGCGGGTCGCGGTAGTTGGCGAACGAGAAGGTGTGGAAGGACTGCAGCCAGCCATGGTTGGCGCGGCCACGATCGGTGGATTTGCGGATTGCCAGCATGATGATTCTCCTCGGTTGAGGCGGCGCCGAAGGAAGCTTCCGCGCTGCGATGGGAGAGATACTACTGTCCTTTATCGATCAGATTAACGACCTGAAAATGGAATGATTGTCTCGTTTGGATTGACAGTAATTCGCCCCGACGCTTCTTCATCGTTGCGACGTGCCGATCGACGCGATTCGGCGCGCGCAATACAGCACATCCGTCCAATCGCGAGTCCGTCGCCCTGCGCATAGTGGAAACCCTCGTCCGGGCCCATTCGCCCGTCGCGGGCAACGGTGGTCGTATGCCGGCCGCATCTTTCATTCCTGCAGGAGAGGCGCACGTGAACCGCATGCATTGGCCGCCCCGGCCCGACCTCGGTCTGCTTTGCCTGCGCCTCTGCGGTGCTTTCCTGTTGCTGGCGGTGCACGGCCTGCCCAAGGCACTGAATTTCCGCGCCTCGCTGCTCACCATCGAGGACCCGCTGCACCTCGGCGCCTACCCCACGCTGCTGGCCGCGATCGCCGCCGAGGTGCTTTGCCCGCTGCTCATCGCGGTGGGCTGGTTCACCCGTCTGGCCTGCCTGCCGGTGATCTTCCTGCTGCTGGTCGCGCTGCTCTTCGTGCATCCCGAATGGACGCTGGAGCAGGGCCAGTTCGGCTGGCTGCTGGTCGCGATCTTCTTCAGCCTCGCGGTGGCCGGGCCGGGGCGTCATTCGCTGGACGCACACCTCGCTCGCCGGCAGCGCCGCGCGTATTCCCTGGCAGGAGGCCGCTCCCCATGAGCAGCGTCGATCTCAACGATGTCGTCACCCTGGTCATCCAGCACAAGGTGCGTCCGGGGCAACGGCCCGGTTACGAGGCCTGGCTCAAGCGCGCGGTGGCGGCGGCCAAGGAGCAGAGCGGCCATCTGGGGGTGAACGTCATTCGCCCGCAAACCGAGGAGGGGCCCTTCACCACGGTGATCCGTTTCGCCGAGGCCTGGCAGCTCAACGACTGGATCGCCTCGGACCGGCGGCGCCTGCTGATCGAGGAGGTGCTGCCGCTGCTGGAGGATGGCGATCATCCGGAAGTGCACGCCGATGCCGAATTCTGGTTCACCCCGCCGCACCCGGACGTGCGCCAGCCGCCGAAGTGGAAGCAAGCGGTGCTCACCTACCTGGTGATCTGCCCGCTGACGATGCTGATTCCGCCGCTCTGGCAGCCGCTGTGGCAGCGCTACCCGGTACTCGGCGGCGTGGTCCCGAGCAACATGCTGGTGACCCTGTGCATCGTGGTGCCCGTGGTCTACCTGATCATGCCCTACGTCAGCCGCTGTTGCGCCGGCTGGCTCAACGCACGCTGATCCGGCCGCGCTGACGGCCACCCTCGTGTCATCAAACACAACAGAGAGGAACCCACCATGAGCACATTCACTACCCGCGACGGCACCGAGATCTATTTCAAGGACTGGGGCAGCGGCAAGCCCGTGCTGTTCAGTCACGGCTGGCCGCTGGATGCGGACATGTGGGAATACCAGATGGAGTACCTGAGCAGCCGCGGCTACCGCACCATCGCCTTCGACCGTCGCGGGTTCGGCCGTTCCAGCCAGCCGTGGGAAGGTTACGACTACGACACCTTCGCCGACGACATCGCCCAACTGATCGAGCACCTCGACCTGCGCGACGTGACCCTGGTGGGCTTCTCCATGGGCGGCGGCGACGTCAGCCGCTACATCGGCCGCCACGGCACCTCCCGCGTGGCCAAACTGGCGCTGCTCGGCGCGGTGACGCCGATCTTCGGCAGGACGGCGGATTATCCGCAGGGCGTCGACCCGTCGGTGTTCGCCGGGATTCGCGACGGGCTGCTCAAGGACCGCGCGCAGTTCATCGCCGATTTCGCCACGCCGTTCTACGGCATCGACAAGGGCCAGAAGGTCTCCGACGGCGTGCTCACCCAGACCCTGAACATCGCGCTGCTGGCCTCGCTGAAGGGCACCGTGGATTGCGTCACCGCCTTCTCGGAAACCGATTTCCGCGGCGACCTGGCCAAGGTCGACGTGCCGACCCTGGTGATCCATGGCGACGGCGACGCCATCGTCCCGTTCGAGACCACCGGCAAGGTCGCCGCGCAGTTGATCAAGGGCGCCGAGCTGAAGGTGTATCCGGGTGCGCCGCATGGTTTCGCCGTGACCCACACGCAACGGCTCAACGAAGACCTGTTGGCGTTCCTCGCCGGCTGATTCGGAGGAGGCGCCGCATGACGTCCGATCCGAAGGACCCCAAACGCCGCCAGATCGTCGCCGCCGGCAGCCTGCTGGGGGCGGCCGGCGCTCTCTGGTCCGCCCTCCCTTTCGCCGGACGTGCCGGCTACGCATTCGGAGCGAACATGAACAATGCCGATCTGATCCTGTTCAACGGCAAATTCCACACCGTCGACCGCGAACGGCCGCAGGCCACGGCCGTGGCGATCAAGGACGGCCGCTTCATCGCGGTCGGCAGCGACGCCGAAGCCATGGCCACCAAGGGCGCGGGCACGAAGGTCATCGACCTGCGCAAGCGCACCGCGATTCCCGGCCTCAACGACTCGCACCTGCACCTGATTCGTGGCGGCCTGAACTACAACCTGGAGCTGCGCTGGGAAGGCGTGCCCTCGCTGGCCGATGCGCTGCGCATGCTCAAGGACCAGGCCGAGCGCACGCCCGCGCCGCAGTGGGTGAGGGTGGTGGGCGGCTGGAACGAGTTCCAGTTCGCCGAGAAGCGCATGCCGACCCTGGCCGAGCTGAACCAGGCGGCGCCGGATACCCCGGTGTTCATCCTCCACCTGTACGACCGCGCCTTGCTCAACCGCGCCGCGCTGAAGGTGGTCGGCTACACCAGGGACACGCCGAACCCGCCGGGTGGCGAGATCCAGCGCGATGCCAACGGCGAGCCCACCGGCATGCTGATCGCCCGGCCGAACGCGATGATCCTCTACTCGACCCTGGCCAAGGGGCCCAAGCTGCCGCTGGAATACCAGGTCAACTCGACCCGCCAGTTCATGCGCGAGCTCAATCGCCTCGGCCTGACCAGCGCCATCGACGCCGGCGGCGGTTTCCAGAACTACCCGGACGACTACGCGGTGATCGAGCAACTGGCCCGCGAGGACCAGTTGACCGTGCGCATCGCCTACAACCTGTTCACCCAGAAGCCCAAGGAAGAGCTGACCGACTTCAAGAACTGGACCGGCAGCGTCACGCTGCACCAGGGCGATGACATGCTGCGGCACAACGGCGCCGGCGAAATGCTGGTGTTCTCCGCCGCCGACTTCGAGGACTTCCTCGAGCCGCGGCCGGACCTGCCGCCGGGCATGGAGGCCGATCTGGAGCCGGTGGTGCGCCACCTGGTCGAACAGCGCTGGCCGTTCCGCCTGCATGCCACCTACAACGAATCCATCTCGCGCATGCTCGACGTGTTCGAGAAGGTCAACCGCGATATCCCGTTCAACGGCCTGCCGTGGTTCTTTGACCACGCCGAGACCATCACCCCACAGAACATCGAGCGCGTGAAGGCGCTCGGCGGTGGTATCGCCATCCAGGACCGCATGGCGTTCCAGGGCGAGTACTTCGTCGACCGCTACGGCAAGCAGGCGGCGCAGAGCACGCCGCCGATCAAGCGCATGCTCGCCGAGGGGCTGCCGGTGGGCGCCGGCACCGACGCCACCCGCGTCTCCAGCTACAACCCCTGGACCTCGCTCTACTGGCTGGTCAGCGGCCGCACCGTCGGCGGCCTGGCGCTGTACGAGGAAGGCCTGCCGCGCGAGACCGCGTTGCAGCTGTTCACCCAGGGCAGCGCCTGGTTCTCGTCGGAGCAGGGCAAGAAGGGGCAGATCAAGGTCGGCCAACTGGCGGACGTCGCCGTGCTGTCGCAGGACTTCTTCTCGGTCGAGGAGGAGGCCATCAAGCACATCGAGTCGCTGCTCACCGTGGTCGGCGGCAAGGTCGTCTACGGCGCCGGCGAGTTCGACGGGCACGGCATTGCGCCGCTACCGGTGATGCCGGACTGGTCGCCGGTGGTCAAGGTGCCCGGCCATTGGCGTCCGGCCTCGCCGTTGCAGGCCCAAGTGCACCAGTGCGCCGGCCCTTGCGGGGTGCACGCCCACGGCCACGACAAGGTGCGCACGGCGAACGTGCCGGTGAGCGACTTCGCCGGCTTCTGGGGCGCGTTCGGCTGCTCGTGCTTCAGCTTCTAGTCCCTGGGAACGGTGGGCTGAAGCCCACCCTACCTGTTCTCGCGGCGCCTCGATGGGTGTACCGGTATCTGCCGCGCCACGGTTCGCAGGATGGGTCGAGGCGCGCAGCGACGATACCCATCGCGGTGCGGCGTTGGCCGATGGGTGTCGCGGCACTCGCCCCTTTTTTATCGAAACCGATCGCTTTTTTTTTACGAGACCTCTCCATGGACAGCACCCTCAAACCGACCAGTGCCAGCCCCTGGAGCCCGCTGAAGCTGTCGGTGTTCCGCTGGCTGTGGCTGGCCAGCATCGCGTCGAACATCGGCACCTGGATGCACGAGGTCGGCGCCGGCTGGCTGATGACTTCGCTCTCGGCCAGCCCGCTGGCGGTGGCGCTGGTGCAGGTCGCCGGCGCCTTGCCGATGTTCTTCCTCGCGCTACCGGCCGGCGCGCTGGCGGACATCGTCGACAAGCGCCGCTACCTGCTCGTCGTCCAGTTGTGGATGGCCGGCGTGGCGGTGCTGCTCGCCAGCCTGACCCTGCTCGGCCTGATGAACGTGCCGTTGCTGCTGGTGCTGACCCTGGCGATGGGCATCGGCACCGCGCTGATGATGCCGGCCTGGTCGGCGCTCACGCCGGAACTGGTGGGCAAGGACGAACTGCCGGCGGCGGTGGCGCTGTCGAGCCTGGGGATGAACGTGGCGCGGGCCATCGGTCCGGCCGTCGCCGGGGTGCTGGTCAGCCTCAGCGGCCCCTGGCTGACCTTCGCCCTCAATGCGCTCTCGTTCTTCGCCGTGATCGGCGCGCTGTATGCCTGGAAGCGCACGCCGACGCCGAGCATCCTGCCCGCCGAGCGGCTGTTCGGCGCGGTACGCCTGGGCATCCGCTACGCGCGCAGCGCCCGGCCGTTGCAGGCGGTGCTGGTGCGCACCATGGCGTTCTTCGTCGGCTCCAGCGCCGGCATGGCGCTGTTGCCGCTGCTGGTGCGCAGCGAGCTGAAAGGCACCGCAGCCGACTTCGGCATCCTGCTGGGCTGCGTCGGCCTCGGCGCGGTCGGCGGCGCGGTGCTGTTGCCGAAGCTACGCCAGCGCCTGCGCGGCGACCTGATCGTCGCCGGGGCCAGCGCGCTGTATGCCGGCGTGCTGTTCTGCCTGGCGTTCATCCGCGAGTTCGCCCTGCTGATTCCGGTGACGCTGATCAGCGGCGCGGCCTGGATCGCCGTGCTGTCGAGCCTGCAGGTGGCCGCGCAGACCTCCGTGCCGAGCTGGGTGCGGGCGCGTGCGCTGGCGGTGTACATCCTGGTGTTCTTCGGCTGCAGCGCGGCGGGCAGCCTGCTGTGGGGCTCGCTGGCCAGCAGGGCATCGCTGGCGGTGGCGCTGGCGGGCGGCGGCAGCCTGTTGCTGCTGGGCATCCTGGCGTCCTGGCGTTTCCGCCTGCCGGTCACCGCCTCGGACGACCTCGCGCCGTCGCTGCACTGGCCGGCGCCGGTCCTCGACGACGCGCTGGACCGCGAGCGCGGCCCGGTGATGGTCACCCTGGAGTACGACATCCCGGTGGAGCATGCCGCCGCCTTCGGCGAGGCGATGCTGGCGGTGCGCGCGATGCGCCGGCGCAACGGCGCGCTGTCCTGGGGGCTGCTGCAGGACAGCGAGCGACCGCAGGTGTGGCAGGAATTCTTCTTCGATGCGTCCTGGCTCGAACACCTGCGCCACCATGGCCGGGTGACCGTGGCCGAGCAGCGCATCGAGCAGAACGCGCGGCAGTACCAGCGCGACGGCGTGGCGGTGAAAATTCGCCACCTGCTCGGGGCTGCGCCATGATCGGCGCCTGTCGCCATGCGGGCAAAGGGAGGCCGCGATGAACCGTAACGACCTGCGCAAGGTGGACTTGCAGCTGCTGGTGGTGTTCGAAAGCCTGATGCACGAACGCAACCTCACGCGCACCGCGGAAAAGCTGTTCCTCGGCCAGCCGGCGATCAGCGCGTCGCTGCTGCGTCTGCGGGATTTCTTCAACGATCCGCTGTTCGTCCGCAATGGCCGCGAGATGGAGCCGACGCCGCGCGCGCTGGAAATCTTCCGCCGCCTGCCGGGCGCGCTGGATGGCGTGTCCCAGGCGATCAGCGAGGTCCGCGACTTCGCCCCGGAAAGCAGCGACGCGGTGTTCCGCATCGGCATGTCCGACGACGTCGAATGCGGGCTGCTGCCGCAATTGCTCGCCCACTTGCGCCAGGCGGCGCCGGGTTGCGTGATGGTGGTGCGCGCCGCGAACTTCCTGCTGCTGCCCGGGCTGCTGTCCACCGGCGAGATTTCCATCGGCATCAGCTACACCACGCAACTGCCGGCCAACGCCAAGTGCCGCACCTTGCGCAACATCCGCGCACGGGTGCTGCGCGCCGACGACGGCACGCCGCCGCTCACGCTGGACGACTACTGCGCGCGGCCGCACGCGCTGGTGTCGATGTCCGGCGATCTGTGCGGCAACATCGACCAGGACCTCGCGCGCCTAGGGCGCTGCCGCAAGGTGTCGCTGGCGGTGCCGCACTTCGTCGGTCTCGGCGCCCTGCTCAGGGGCTCGGACCTGATCGCTACGGTGCCGGATTACGCGGCCGAGGCACTGGTCCTCGGTGGCGGCCTGCGTGAAGAGGAACCCCCGTTCGAGATCGTGCCGTCCAAGCTGACCATGGTCTGGCGCGCCGCCCAGGACCAGGACCCCGCCGAGCGCTGGCTGCGCCAGCAGATCGTGCAGTTCATGAGCGCCGCCGGCGACTGATCGCGGGCGCCTGCGCCCGTGGGCAAACCTCGTACCCCTCTTTAGTGGGGCTGCTCGGCAACACCGCCTCGCCTGTCAATCCTGCCGCCGGGCTCGGATAATGGCCGCCAGGTTCGTTGCAGGGGGCGAAGGTGTCCGAGGCAGGTGTATGACGAAGACGGTCGGGATCGTGCTGTTCCCCGATATGCTGATGCTCGATGTGGCGGGGCCCATCGAGGTGTTCTCCATCGCCAACCGTTTTCTGAAACCGGGCGACTGCTACCGGATCACCACCATCGCCTTCGGCGATCGCGCGGTGCGCTGCTCCAACGGCATCGTCGTGCAGGCGGAAGTGCTCGGCGAACAGGCGAGCGGCGGCTACGACGTGTTGCTGGTGCCCGGCGGGCCGGGTGCCTACGGCGGCGTGCACGGCGAACTCTGCGCCTGGCTGGCCGGCGCCGCACGCGCCTCGCGGCGCTACGGGGCGATCTGCACCGGCGCCTTCATCCTCGGCGAGGCGGGTTTGCTCGACGATCAGCGGGTGACCACCCACTGGCATTATCTGGAGCGACTGGCGCGGCGCTTCCCGCGGGCGCGGGTCGAGGCCGACAAGATCTTCATCGCCGACGGCGGGCTGCTCAGCTCCGGCGGCGTGACCGCGGGCATCGACCTGGCGCTGTCGATCCTCACCGACGACCACGGCAAGAAGCTCGCCCTGGATGTCGCCAAGGTGCTGCTGGTGGTGATGAAGCGCCAGGGCGGCCAGGCGCAGTTCAGCCCGCTGCTGCCGGAAGCGCTGCCGAATTCCTCGCCCGTCGCGCTGGTTCAGCAGTACGTCATTGAGCACATCCAGGAGCCGTTCAGCGTCGAGCGCATGGCCGGCCTGGCGAACATGGGCGCGCGCAATTTCGCCCGGGTGTTCGCCCGCGAGGTGAACATGACGCCCATGGAATTCGTCCTCAGCGCGCGTATCGACTGCGCGAGAAACCTGCTGGAGACCAGTGACCTGCCGCTGAAGACGGTCGCCTTCAGGAGCGGTTTCGGCAGCACCCGGCACATGCGCTGCCTGTTCAACGAACGCCTCGGGCTGACGCCGGTGCAGTACCGCTACCAGTTCGGCTAATGGCGCTTTGCTGGCCATCGCCGGCGTCGCATCCGGTTTGGCAGTTTCGCGCACTCAGTTGGCAGTTCCGCTTCCCTCGCCGCCGTTTGCTTGTCGGCCAGAGTTGGGAAAATACGGCCATCGCAGAGAAAGGAGGAGCGCGCCGCGTCGGCAGGGCACGCTTTACAGCAGTGAAACAAGGCGAGCCTGGCCGGGCCACAGCGCCCACTGGCCATGCACGATTTCAATATGTCCCCCGAGGAGAAGGGCCTGCGCTTCGGCCGCTTCGTACTCTATCCGCAGCGGCGTCTGCTGCTCGATGGCGATCGCCCGCTGCGCATCGGCGGGCGTGCGCTGGACATTCTCCTGGTGCTGGTGGAAAGCGCCGGCAAGATCGTCAGCAAGGAGGCGATCATCTCCCGCGTCTGGCCGCGCACCTTCGTCGAGGAAATCAACCTTCGCGTGCACATCTCCGCGCTGCGTCGCGCGCTGGGAACCTGTCCGGAAGCGCGCCACTACATCGCCAACGTGCGCCAGCGCGGCTACAGCTTCGTCGCCTACGTCGAGCAGGTGAACAACGGCGGCGTGCAACTGTTGCCCTTTCGCAGCGAACTGCCGGTGCGCCTGACCCGCATCGAAGGCCGCGACCCGCTGATCGAGGAGATGCAGCGCAAGGTTGCTTCGCGCCGGCTGATCTCCATCGTCGGGCCCGGCGGGGTCGGCAAGACCACGGTGGCGTTGCGCGTCGCCCAGCAGTCGCTCGGGCGCTTCCGCGACGGCGTGCGCTTCATCGACCTGTCGACGCTGGAGGCGGCGGAGCAACTGCCGTCGAAGGTCGCCACCGAGCTGGGCCTCGAGACCGGCGAGGGTGAGCCGCTGGCGCGGATCGCCGAATTCCTCCGCGAGCGGCAGATGTTGCTGGTATTGGACAACTGCGAGCACCTGATCGACGGCTGCGCCAGTCTGGCCGAGGACCTGCTGCGCGCCGGGCCGGCGGTTTCGATCATCACCACCAGCCGCGAGTCGCTGCGCACCGAGGGCGAGTACGTCCAGCCACTGGCCGCGCTGGAGGTGCCACCGGCACGCAGCCGCCTCGGTGTGCGCGAGGCGCTGCGCTATCCGGCGTTCCGCCTGTTCGTTCGCCGGGCCAAGGCGCGTCAGGCGGATTTCGTCCTGCAGGCCGCGGACGTCCGGCGCATCGGCGAAATATGCCGGCGCCTGGGCGGCATGCCGCTGGCGCTCGAGCTGGCGGCGGCGCAGGTCGATGCGCAGGGCTGCGTCGGTGTTCTCGCCTGGCTGGACGGCCCCGCCTACCTCGACGCCCTCGGCCGACGTACCGCGCCGGCCCGGCAGCAGACCCTGCGCGCCTCGCTGGACTGGAGCTTCGCCCTGCTGGACGACGAGGAGCGCGGCTGCCTGCTGGCGCTGGCGGCGCTGGATGACGGCGTGACGCTCGCCGAGCTGGCGTGCGCGGCCTCGATGGACGAGCCGCGGGCGTCGGCAAGCCTTTCCCGGCTGCTGGCGAAGTCGCTGATCTCGGTGGAGGCCTATGGCGCGGCGGCGCGTTACCGGATGTCGCTGTGCCTGCGGGTCTATCTGCGCGAGAAGCTCGCCGGCGCGCCGTCCTGAGCCTTGCGGCGGCGCGCTCAGGCGCGCAGGCGATGGGTGATCTGGGCGATCTGCTGCAAGGCCAGGGCGCCATGGCGTTTCCAGGCCAGCGGCGTAGAGCCGACCATGCGCACGAACACCCGGCAGAAATGCGCCTGATCGAAGAAGCCGCATTCCATGCTGATCGCGGTGAGCGTCAGGTCCGACTTCAGCAGCAGCGTCTTCGCCTTCTCCACCCGTTGATGGCGCAGCCAGTCGTGGGGCGACTGGCGGGTGCTTTCCTTGAATTTGCGGGTGAAGTGGCTGCGCGATAGCGCGCAGGCCTCGGCCAGCCGAGTGACGGTGATCCCGGCGTCGAGGTGGGCGAGGATCAGCTCCTTGGCGATCCGTTCCTGCCAGGGTGCCAGGCCGCCGATGCCGGGCAGCGGGTGGTCGGTGAGTGTTTCGCCATGGGCGAGAGTCGTGTGCAGGGTTCTGTTCATCGCGATACCCGTTCGAGCGGTTTTACGCCAGAGGCTGGCACGGCTGCCCGCTACACCGTTTGGGCGGAGCAGGTGATAGCGATTCTCAAGCGAGGGGCCAGCAAGAACGAGTTGCGTATTGTTAATTAAGGTTAAGGGCGGAACCGCCGGCGAGGCGGCCGCACGGCCGGTCACGCAGCGGCACGGGCGTACAATTCAGGCCGCGGGAAGTCTGCAAGAGTGGCCAGTCCGATCCCGCAGATGACCGCGCCATGCTCTCCACTCGACTGGTTTTTCCACCCCTGTTCTGGCTGTGCTGCATGAGCCCGGCGCATGCCGGTGGCGACCCGGATGCGACCCGCCTGCAGGTGCTCGGCCGCAACTTCTACCTCGACACCGACAACCACGGTGCGCTCGGCGCCGACAACCGCGAATGGGCGCAGGGATTCATCGCGCGCTTCGAGTCCGCGTTCACCCCCGGCGTGGTGGGCGTCGGCGTGGATGCCCACGGGTTCGCCGGGTTTCGCCTGGACAGCGGGCGCGGGCGTTCCGGCACCGGGCTGTTGCCGGTGGACGACGAGGGGCGGGCGGCGACGGATTACTCGGATGCGGGCCTGGCGCTCAAGCTGCGTGCCGCCGACATGCGCCTCAGCCTGGGCGAGATGGAGGTGGAAACACCGGTTTTCGATACCGCCGACAAGCGCCTGCAGCCGGAGTACGCCAGCGGTGCGCTGTTGCAGGGGACGGTGCAGGGCTACGACTGGTCGGCGGGGCGTTTCCATGCCTTCAAGAACCAGAACGAAACGAGCTCGGACAGCGATTTCGACGGCTACGGGGCCAGTACCCGCGGCTCCTCGATCAGCTTCGCCGGAATCCAATCGCCAGGCAGCGAACCCTGGGGCGGCGCGCTCTATGCCGGCTCGCTCAGCGACACCTGGAATGAGCTCTATGCCAACCTGCACCAGCGCACCGACTTCGCCGCCGGGCGTTCCTTCAGCTGGACGCTGGATGCCTATCGCACCCGCGACACCGGCAGCGCCAAGGCCGGCGCCATCGACACCCTGGCCTGGAGCCTGTTCGGAAAACTGACCCTGGGCGCCCAGGCGTTCGCGCTCGGCTACCAGAAGATCCACGGCGATACGCCGTTCGATTTCGTCGGCGGCGACTCCATCTACCTCGCCAACGCGATCAAGTACGCCGACTTCAACGGGCCCAACGAACGCTCGCTGCAGGCGCGCTACGACCTCGACCTGGCCGCGCTGTTGCCCGGCCTGACCTTCATGGCGCGCTACGTTCGCGGCAGCGATATCGACGGCACGCACGCCCCGCTGGACGGCGCCTACACCCGCTTCGACGCGCAACTCCAGCAACAGGTGCCGACGCAGGGCAAGGGCGGCAAGCACTGGGAGCGCGACCTCGACCTGGCTTACCGCGTCGCCTCCGGCCCGGCGGCGGGCACGCTGCTGCACTTCACCTACGTCAGCCACCGGACCAACGCGGCCCAGGCAGGAAGGG
>NZ_DJTK01000050.1:0-44019 GCF_002438225.1 Pseudomonas sp. UBA6310
GTGAACGACTCGCGCTTGTACTCCTGCTTCGGGTTCTTCTGCGCGTAGCCACGCAGGTGGATGCCGTGGCGCAGGTGGTCCATGGTCGACAGGTGGTCCTTCCACAGGTCGTCCAGCACGCGCAGGACGATCTGCTTCTCGAAGCTGCGCAGCGCGTCGGCGCCGGCCATTTCTTCCTTCTCGCGGTAAGCGACCAGCAGATGCTCCTGGATCTTCTCGCGCAGGTTCTCTTCGTGCAGGTGATCGTCTTCGTCGAGCCACTGCTGAACCGGCAGCTGGATGCCGAAATCGCTGTTCAGCGCAGCTTCCAGGCCGGCGACGTCCCACTGCTCGGGAAGCGATTGCGGCGGAATGTGCTGGGCGACGGTGGCGGCCAGCGCTTCCTCGCGGAATTCGGCGATGGTGTCGCCGATGTTGTCCGCGGCCAGCAGGCTGTTGCGCATGTGGTAGATCACCTTGCGCTGTTCGTTGGCCACGTCGTCGAACTCGAGGAGCTGCTTGCGGATGTCGAAGTTGCGACCCTCGACCTTGCGCTGCGCCTTCTCGATGGCGTTGGTCACCATGCGGTGCTCGATCGCCTCGCCGGGCTGCATGCCCAGGGCCTTCATGAAGTTCTTCACGCGGTCGGAGGCGAAGATGCGCATCAGGCTGTCTTCCAGCGACAGGTAGAAGCGGCTGGAGCCGGCGTCACCCTGGCGACCGGCACGGCCACGCAGCTGGTTGTCGATACGGCGGGACTCGTGGCGCTCGGAGGCGATCACGTGCAGGCCGCCGGATTCCAGCACCTGCGTGTGACGCTTCTGCCAGTCGGCCTTGATCTGCGCGATCTGCTCTTCGGTGGGGTTCTCCAGCGCCGCGACCTCGACCTCCCAGTTGCCGCCGAGCAGGATATCGGTACCCCGACCGGCCATGTTGGTGGCGATGGTCAGCGCGCCGGGACGGCCCGCCTGGGCGATGATCTCAGCTTCCTTCTCGTGGAACTTGGCGTTGAGGACCTTGTGCTCGATGCCTTCCTGGGTGAGCAGGCGGGACATGTGCTCGGAGGTTTCGATGGTGGCCGTACCGACCAGCACCGGACGCCCCTGGGCCAGGCTTTCCTTGATGTCGGTGATGATCGCCGCGTACTTCTCTTCCTGGGTCAGGTAGACCAGGTCGTTGAAGTCCTGGCGCGCCAGCGGACGGTTGGTCGGGATCACCACCACGGCCAGGCCGTAGATCTGGTGGAACTCGAAGGCCTCGGTGTCGGCGGTGCCGGTCATGCCGGCCAGCTTGGTGTAGAGGCGGAAGTAGTTCTGGAAGGTGGTCGAGGCCAGCGTCTGGCTTTCTGCCTGGATGTTCACCCCTTCCTTGGCCTCGATGGCCTGGTGCAGGCCCTCCGACAGGCGACGGCCCTGCATGGTGCGGCCGGTGTGCTCGTCGATCAAGACGACCTGGCCATTCTGCACGATGTACTCGACGTTGCGCTGGAACAGCGTGTGCGCACGCAGGGCCGCATAGACGTGGGTCAGCAGGCCGAGGTTGTGCGCCGAGTACAGGCTCTCGCCCTCGGCCAGAAGGCCCACCTGGGTGAGCATGTCCTCGATGTACTGGTGGCCCTGTTCGTTGAGCTCGACCTGGCGGCTCTTCTCGTCGACCTTGTAGTGGCCTTCCTGGGTGACGACGCCCTCTTCTTCCTCGATGTGCTGCTTGAGGCGCGGAATCAGCTTGTTGATCTCGATGTACAGCTTGGAGCTGTCTTCGGCCTGGCCAGAGATGATCAGCGGGGTACGCGCTTCGTCGATGAGGATGGAGTCGACTTCGTCGATCACGGCGAAGTTGAGTTCGCGCTGGAACTTGTCCTCGACGCTGAACGCCATGTTGTCGCGCAGGTAGTCGAAGCCGAATTCGTTGTTGGTGCCGTAGGTGATGTCGCACGCGTAGGCGGCGCGCTTTTCTTCCGGCGGCTGAAACGGGCTGACGATGCCCACGCTAAGGCCGAGGAATTCGTACAGCGGGCGCATCCAGTTGGCATCGCGGCGGGCCAGGTAGTCGTTCACCGTGACCACGTGGACGCCCTTGCCTTCCAGGGCGTTGAGGTACACCGCCAGGGTGCCGACCAGGGTCTTGCCCTCGCCGGTACGCATCTCGGCGATCTTGCCTTCGTGAAGGGTCATGCCGCCGATCAGCTGGACGTCGAAGTGGCGCATGCCCATGACGCGCTTGCCGGCCTCGCGGGCCACGGCAAAGGCTTCCGGAAGCAACTGGTCGAGGGTTTCGCCTTTGCTCAGACGAGCCTTGAACTCCTCGGTCTTGGCCCGCAGTTGCTCGTCGGTGAGAGCCAGCATCTGCTCTTCGAACCCGTTGGCAACCTGTACCGTCTTGAGCATGCGTTTGACTTCACGCTCATTCTTGCTTCCGAAAAGTTTTTTCAACAAAGGCGCAAACATATCGACAGGATCTTCCACGCGTATGGATTGAGGACGCCCTGAACAGGACGCCCGGGCAGCCTCATGGCTGCATGCGAAAGGACGCATTCTACTCGGAAACGAACATGAGGAAAGCGGCGTCGTTTCGCGGTGCCATCATGGCCCGACGCCAGCGACAGGCCGTCGGCGCTGCGCATATCGGGGTTCTGCTACTATCGCCCACCCACCCTGCCGACGACCCGCCATGTCCTTTCGCCCACTGCCAGGTCGCACGCCCGCCGCGCTGTTGCGCGAGGCGAAGCCGCTCAGAGCGCTGCTCGGTGCGGCGCTTCGTCTCGACCAGTTGCAGCGCCTGCTGGAAAGCCAGCTGCAGCCGGCGGCACGCGAGCACTGCAAGGTGGCGAGCTGGCGCGAGGGCTGCCTGCTGCTGATCGTCACCGATGGCCACTGGGCGACGCGCCTGCGTTACCAGCAGCGCCGCCTGCAGCGCCAGTTGCAGACCTACGAGGCGTTCGCCGGGCTGACCCGCATCCTGTTCAAGGTGCAGCCACCGGCCAGCGCCACCCCGCCGCGGCGCAACAGCATGGTGCTCTCCACTGCCGCCGCCGAGAGCATCCAGGCGACTGCCGACAACGTCAGCGACCCGAACCTGCGCGCCGCCCTCGAACGCCTGGCCAGCCACGTTCAAACCAAGCGCTGAGCTCCGCGCAGGCATGAAAAAACCGGGCACATGGCCCGGTTTTTTTTCGCTCGCCCAATGCGGCGACCTGCTCAGGATATCGCGTGCCGGAGCCCGCGAGAGAGCCTGAGCGGACGCTTAGAAGGACATGCGGTAGTACAGCGAGTACGCCTCCACGCCATCGTTGGGCTGGCTGATGCCGGCGTTGGAATAGTGGATGGCGCGCACGCCGACGTCGTGGCCGCCCGCGAAGCGCAGGCCGGCGCCGATGCGGTCCTCGAACTGGAACGAGGAACCCAGGTCGTTGCTTTCCAGCTCGGTGCTGGCGAACGCGGCGACGCCGATGCCGGCTTCCACGTAGGGCTTCACCGTATCGCCGGCGAACTCGTAGACGAACACCGGGGCGAAGGAAAGGCTGTGGTTGCTGGCGGTATCGTCGCCTTCCCAGTAGGAGTAGGCGGCGTCCCAGTATCCGGTGAGGCGACCGACGTCGCTCTGGAACCAGCTTTTGCCGAAATCGAACTGGGTGCCCAGGCGGTAAACCATGGTCGAGTCCCCGGTCACACCGACCGACAACGTGACGTCGGCCGCCTGCGCGGTCATGGCCTGCCCCAGGGAGAGAGCCACGGCAGCCGCCAGGGAGAGCATTTTCTTCATCAGGAACGTCCTTAAAAGGTCTTGGAAATTATTAGTTAGCACGGCGTATAAATACTCGCGACGCCGACAAGAATCCAGCGCCAATCGAGACTTCTTAGGCAAATGTTTCAACGTCGCTACGTTCGCCCCACAGCACGGGCAACAAAGCCTCCAGCGCCGTCGGGTCGCCGCTGGTGAAGAACCTGGCGCTCGCCGGCCCTTCGGCGCGGCGCAAGCCATGCTCGTCCAGCAGGTGCTCCAGTCGCCGCGCCACCGCCTCGCCGGTATCCACCAGCGCCACCGAAGGCGGCAGCAACTGCGCCAGCAGCGGGCGCAGGAAGGGATAGTGGGTGCACCCGAGGATCAGCGTGTCGCAACCCTCGGCCAGCAGCGGCTCGACGTAGCGCGACAACAGCGCGCGGGTCGCCTCACCCTGCAATTCGCCAGCCTCGATCAGCTCGACCAGCCCGGGACAAGGCTGCGTGACCACCCGCACGTCGGTGGCGAAGCGGTCGAGCAGCGCGGCGAACTTGGCGCTCTTCAGTGTGCCACTGGTCGCCAGCACACCGACCACGCCGCTGCGCGTCGCCCGCGCCGCCGGCTTGACCGCCGGCTCCATGCCGACGATGGGCAGCCCTGGATAGCGCTCGCGCAGATCGGCCACCGCCGCCACGGTGGCGGTGTTGCACGCCAGCACCAGGGCCTTGGCGCCGCGGGCGAGCAGAAACTCGGTGATCCGCCGGCTGCGCTCGCGGATGAACTCCGGGGTCTTTTCGCCGTAGGGCACGTGGCCGCTGTCGGCGACGTAGAGCAGCGACTCGGCCGGCAGGCGCGCGCGAATCTCGCGCAGCACGGAAATCCCGCCGACGCCGGAATCGAAGACCCCGATGGGCGCCACGTCAGTCATTTGGTCCTCCGCAGACCGGACATTCGGGGTCGCGACGCACCCTGAGTTCGCGAAAGCGACTGCCGAAGGCGTCGATCAGCAGCAGTCGACCCACCAGCGGCTCGCCGAAACCGGCCAGCAGCTTCAACGCCTCCAGCGCCTGCAGGCTGCCGACCACGCCGACCAGCGGACCGACCACGCCGGCCTCGCTGCAGGTCAGCTCGGCTTCGCTACCGTGGCCATAGAGGCAGTGGTAGCAAGGGCTGTCGGCCTGCCGGGGATCGAACACCGAGAGCTGCCCCTCGAGACGGATCGCGGCGCCGCTGACCAGCGGCCTGGAGGTCGCCACGCAGGCGGCGTTTACCGCCTCGCGGGTGCCGAAGTTATCCGAGCAGTCCAGCACCAGGTCGACCGCAGCCACGGCGTCGGCCAGGCAATCCGCGTCGAGCGCCGTACGGTGCGCGAGCAGCCGCACCTCGGGGTTGAGCGCATGCAAACGCGCCATCGCCGAATCGACCTTGGTCCGGCCGATGCTGACGCTGTCGTGGGCGATCTGTCGTTGCAGGTTGGTCAGGTCCACGGTGTCGAAATCCGCAAGGTGCAGCTCGCCCACGCCGGCCGCGGCCAGGTACAGCGCCACCGGCGAGCCGAGCCCGCCGAGGCCGACGATCAGCACGCGGCTCTGCTTGAGTCGCAGTTGGCCGTCGACATCGATCTGCTTGAGCAGGATCTGCCGGCTGTAGCGCAGCAGTTCGTCGTCAGTGAGCATCCAGCGCCCTCCCGTTCATGCTCGTCGCCCCAGGCTGATGCGTTCGTGGCCGGCGAGGTCGCGGCGGCTGTCCACCTCGGCGAAGCCTGCTACGCAGAGCAGCTGGCGCACCGCATCCGCCTGCTCGAAGCCGTGTTCGAGCAGCAGCCAGCCATCCGGCTGCAGGTAGGCCGGCGCCTGCGCGACGATCAGGCGGATGTCGTCCAGCCCGTCGGCGCCGGACACCAGCGCGCTGGCCGGCTCGAAGCGCACGTCGCCCTCGCCCAGGTGACGGTCGTCCGCGGCTATATAAGGTGGGTTGCTGACGATCAGCTCGAAACGCTGCCCGGTCAGCGCGGAAAACCAGTGGCTTTGCGCGAAGCACGCATTGCCCAGCGCAAGACGCTGCCGGTTGCGTTCGGCCAGCGCCACGGCATCGGCTACGCGATCGACGCCGATCACCGACCAGCCCGGGCGCTCGCTCGCCAGCGCCAGGGCGATGGCGCCGCTGCCGGTGCCGAGGTCGAGCACCCGCTGCGCCGTCGCGGGGAGCAATTCGAGCGTGGTTTCCACCAGCAGTTCGGTGTCCGGCCGCGGGATCAGGGTGTCCGGCGCCACCTCCAGCTCCAGGCTCCAGAAGCCCTGGCGGCCGAGGATGTAGGCCACCGGCTCGCCGGCCCGGCGACGCGCCAGGTCGCGGGAAAAGCGCTCGACCGCCACCGCGTCGACGTCCTTCTCCGGCCAGGTGCGCAGATGGCTGCGCGGCTTGCCCAGCGCGGCGGCGAGCAGCAGCTCGGCGTCCAGGCGCGCGCTCGGCGAGTCGGGCAGGTCGGCGTTGGCGAGCAGCGATTGGATGGTCGGCATCTGTCCCTCGTGGCGTGGATCGCGTGCAACCGATCCCTCGTGCGGCGACCCGTCAGTCGCCCAGCGCGGCCAGTTGATCGGCCTGGAACTCCAGCAGCAGCGGTTCGATGACCTGCTCGAGGGTGCCGGCGATGACTTCGTTGAGCGAGTACAGGGTCAGGTTGATGCGGTGATCGGTGACCCGGCCCTGGGGAAAATTGTAGGTACGGATGCGCTCGGAGCGATCGCCGGAGCCGACCAGCAGGCGCCGGGTGTCGGAGATCTCCTTGTGCGCGGCAGCGTCCTGCTGGTCCTGCAGCTTGGCCGCCAGCCAGGCCATCGCCTTGGCGCGATTCTTGTGCTGCGAGCGCTCCTCCTGGCATTCGACGACGATGCCCGACGGCAAGTGGGTGATGCGGATCGCCGAGTCGGTCTTGTTCACGTGCTGGCCACCGGCGCCCGAGGAGCGGTAGGTGTCGACGCGCAGGTCGGCCGGATTGATCTCGATGGCAGCCTGCTCGTCGGGCTCGGGCAACACCGCCACGGTGCATGCCGAGGTATGGATGCGGCCTTGCGATTCGGTCTCAGGAACGCGCTGCACGCGGTGCGCGCCGGACTCGAACTTGAGCTTGGCGAAAACGTTGTCGCCCTCGACGCGGGAAATCACCTCCTTGTAACCGCCATGCTCGCCGACGCTTTCGGAGAGAATCTCGACGCGCCAGCCCTGGCGCTCGGCGTAGCGCGAATACATGCGGAACAGGTCGCCGGCGAAGATCGCGGCCTCGTCACCACCGGTGCCGGCGCGTACTTCGAGGAACACGTTGCGACCGTCGTTCGGGTCGCGCGGCAGCAGCATGCGCTGCAGGCGCTCTTCGAGGGCGACCAACTGCTCCTTGGCCGAGGCGACTTCCTCCTCGGCCATCTCGCGCAGGTCCGCGTCGCTGTCCTTGAGCAGCGCCTGCGCGCCCTCCAGGTCGTCCTGCACCTTGCGGAACTCGCGATAGGCCTGGACCACCGGTTCGACCTCGGCATATTCGCGGGAATAGGCGCGGAAGCGGGTCTGATCGGAAATCACTTCGGCGTCGCCGAGCAACGCGGTGAGCTCATCAAAGCGGTCGTGGAGGATGTCCAGCTTGTTCAGCAGCGAAGCTTTCATTGCGGGCTCTTGTTCGGCGCGCCCTCGTCGAGGGCGAAGAGTTCCTGGGCCACGGTCAGCGCGTCGATGCGCCCTTCGGCGGAGAGTTTCTTGAGTTGCACGCTGGGCGCGTGCAGCAGTTTGTTGGTCAGCCCGCGCGCCAGCTGTGCCAGCACCTCCTCGGCGCTGCCGCCGTTGGCAAGCAGGCGCTGGGCCTTGAGCAGTTCCTCGTCGCGCAGCCGTTCGGCCTGCTGGCGATAGGCGCGCAGCACGTCCACCGCGGCCAGCTCGCGCAGACGCAGCATGAAGTCGCCGGCGCCCGAGCTGACCAGATCCTCGGCGGCCATCGCCGCGCCCTGGCGGCTCTTGAGGTTCTCCGCGACCACTTCGTGAAGGTCGTCGACGGTGTACAGGTAAACGTCGTCCAGTTCGCCGACCTGGGCTTCGATATCCCGCGGGACGGCGATGTCGACCATGAACATCGGCTTGTGCTTGCGCAGGCGCAGGGCGTTTTCCACCGCGCCCTTGCCGAGGATCGGCAACTGGCTGGCGGTGGAGCTGATCACGATATCGCTGTTGATCAGCTCCTGCGGAATCTCCGAAAGCAGCACCGCATGGGCGCCGAACTGCTCGGCGAGGACGCTGGCGCGCTCCAGCGTGCGGTTGGCGACGACGATGCGCTTGATGCCCTGCTCGTGCAGGTGGCGGGCGACCAGGGTGATGGTCTCACCCGCACCGATCAGCAGCGCCTGGCTGCGGTTGAGGTCACTGAAGATCTGCTTGGCCAGGCTCACCGCGGCGAAGGCCACCGACACCGGGTTCTCGCCGATGGCGGTATCGGTACGCACGGTCTTGGCGGTACTGAAGGTGGCCTGGAACAGCCTGCCGAGCAGCGGCCCGACGGTGCCGGCCTCGCGCGCGACGGCGTAGGCGGACTTCATCTGGCCGAGGATCTGCGGCTCGCCGAGCACCATCGAATCGAGCCCGGAGGCGACACGCATCATGTGCCGCACCGCCTCGTCGTCGGTGTGCACGTAGGCGCAGGCGCGCAGTTCGTCGAGACTCAGGCGGTGGTAGTTGGCCAGCCAGGCGAGCACCGCGTCGGCTTCGAGCTGGTCCTGTTCCAGGTACAGCTCGCTGCGGTTGCATGTGGAGAGGATCGCGGCCTCGCGGCTCGGGGTGATCCGACACAGCTGCTGCAGGGCCTCGACCAGTTGCTCGGGCGTGAACGCCACGCGCTCGCGCACGTCCACCGAGGCGGTCTTGTGGTTGATACCAAGAGCGAGGAAGGCCATGCAGGGTCGCTAAGCAGATCGGAAGGCGCGCAATTGTCCTACTTCGCCCTGCGCGGGACAACCTCCTCCGATGGATTGGCTCGATAGACGCCCGCCAACCCGTGCGCCGACGCCGTGGCAGAGCGTGCCGGCCGTTCACCGGCGGCCATGGGCTTGCCTGGCGGCATGTGTCATGATGCCCCGACCGCAGGTTAGTCGCATTTTCCTCTATGAATAGATCCTTCGCGTTGCTGGCCGCCCTGGCTTTCATCGGTGGCTGCCAGTCCATGGCTCCAACCTCGACCGACAAACCGTCGACCGAGGATACCCGCAGTCCCGCCGCCGCGCCGGTCAAGCCGCAGGTCTACGGCTCGTTCGACGAAGAGACCCTCTACTCGCTGCTGGTCGCCGAGCTGGCCGGGCAGCGCAATCGCTTCGACCTGGCACTGGGCAACTATGTGCAGCAGGCGAACGCGACCCAGGACCCGGCCGTCGCCGAGCGTGCCTTCCGCATCGCCGAATACCTGGGCGCCGAACAGGCCGCCCTGGACAGCGCGATGATCTGGGCCACCAATGCCCCGGACAACCTCGACGCCCAGCGCGCCGCCGCCATCCAGCTCGCCCGCGCCGGCAACTACGACGAGTCCATGACGTACATGGAGAAAGTCCTGCAGGGCCAGGGCGACACCCATTTCGACTTCCTCGCGCTGTCCGCCGCGGAAACAGACCCCGACACCCGCGCCGGCCTGCTGCAGAGCTTCGAGCGCCTGCTGACCAAGTACCCGGCCAACGGCCAGCTGCTGTTCGGCAAGGCGCTGCTGCTGCAACAGGACGGCCGCCCGCAGGAAGCCCTGCAACTGCTCGAGGACCAGCCGGCGACCACCGACGAAGTCGCCCCGCTGCTGCTTCGCGTGCGCTTGCTGCAAAGCCTGAAACGTGGCGATGAAGCCGTGCCGCTGCTGGAAAAGGCCCTGCGCCAGCATCCGGACGACAAGCGCGTGCGCCTCACCTACGCCCGCGTGCTGGTCGAAGAAGGGCGCATGGACGACGCCAAGCGCGAGTTTTCCGCCCTCGTCCAGCAATTCCCCGATGACGACGACCTGCGTTTCTCCCTGGCGCTGGTGAGCATGGAGGCCGGCGCTTGGCCGGAGGCCCGCAGCTACCTGCAGGAGCTGATCGAGCGCGGTAGCCATGTCGACGCCGCGCACTTCAACCTGGGCCGCGTGCTCGAGCAGCTCGGCGACAGCGACAGTGCGCTGGTCGAGTATTCGCTGGTCGGCCCGGGCAACGACTACCTGCCGGCACAGGTGCGCCAGGCGGAAATCCTCTTCGACCAGAAGCGCTATGACGAAGCCTCCGCACGCCTGGCCAAGGCACGCGACGAGCAACCGGACTACGCCATCCAGCTCTACCTGATCGAATCCGAGTCGCTGAGCAAACGGCAGTTGCAGGATCGCGCCTGGACGCTGATGCAGCAGGCGCTGAAGCAGTATCCGGACGACTCCGACCTGCTCTACACCCGCGCCATGCTCGCGGAGAAGCGCAACGACCTGGCGCAACTGGAGAAGGACCTGCGGCTGATCATCCAGCGCGAGCCGGACAACGCCATGGCGCTCAACGCTCTCGGCTACACCCTCGCCGACCGCACCACGCGCTTCGAGGAAGCCCGCCAGTTGGTCGAGCAGGCGCACCAGCTCAACCCACAGGACCCGGCGATCCTCGACAGCCTCGGCTGGGTGAATTACCGCATGGGCAACCTCGACGAGGCCGAGCGTCTGCTGCGCCAGGCGTTGCAGCAGTTCCCCGATCACGAAGTCGCCGCTCATCTGGGCGAAGTGCTGTGGGCGCAGGGCAAACAGAAAGAAGCGAAGAAAATCTGGTCCGATGCGCTGAAAGCCCAACCCGACAGCCCGGTGCTGCGCGAAACGCTGCAGCGCCATTCCGGATCCGAGACGCCCTGACTTATGCCTGCCGTTCGTTTAGTCCTGATTGCCAGCCTGATCACCCTGCTCGCCGGCTGCGCCGGCCTGACCTCCCGCGAAGCCGTGGAAGGCAGCGGTAACGCCGCCACCTGGAAAGCCCACAAGGAACGCGTGACCCACCTCGACGGTTGGCAGATCGACGGCAAGGTCGGCATCCGCGCGCTGCGCCCGTCCGCCGGCAGCCAGAGCGGCAGCGGCACGCTGTTCTGGCTGCAACGCCAGGACTACTTCGACATCCGCCTGTCCGGTCCGCTCGGCCGCGGCGCCGCCCGCCTCACCGGGCGCGAAGGCGCGGTGACGCTGGAAGTCGCCAACCAGGGTCGCTATCAGGCCGAGTCGCCGGAAGCGCTGCTCGAACAGCAACTCGGCTGGCGCCTGCCGGTGTCCCATCTGCTCTGGTGGGTTCGCGGCCTGCCCGCCCCGGACAGCAAGAGCCGCGTGACCCTGGACGGCAAAAGCCACCTGGCGCGACTGGAGCAGGACGGCTGGCAGGTGGAATATCTGAGCTACGCCGAACAGGACGGCTACGCATTGCCGGAGCGGATCAAGCTGCACGGCAGCGACCTCGACGTCACCCTGGTGATCAAGGACTGGCAACCGCGCCAGCTCGGCCAGTGATGCAGGACCGCCTGACCCTGCCGGCGCCGGCGAAACTCAACCTGATGCTGCATATCCTCGGCCGCCGCGCCGACGGTTATCACGAGTTGCAGACGCTGTTCCAGTTCCTCGATTACGCCGACGAGCTGAGCTTCCGGGTTCGCGAGGACGGCGAGATCCATCTGCACAGCGACATTCCCGGCGTCCCCCACGACAGCAATCTGATCGTGCGCGCCGCCCGCCAGCTGCAGCGCGACAGCGGCACCTCGCTGGGCGCCGACATCTGGCTGGAAAAGCGACTGCCGATGGGCGGCGGAATAGGGGGTGGCAGCTCCGATGCGGCCACCACCCTGCTCGGCCTTCACCACCTCTGGCGGCTCGACTGGAGCGTCGATAGCCTCGCGGCGCTGGGCCTGAGCCTGGGCGCGGACGTACCGGTGTTCGTCCGCGGCCATGCGGCATTCGCCGAGGGCGTTGGCGAAGCGCTGACCCCGGTCGAGCTGGAAGAACCCTGGTTTCTCGTCGCGATTCCGCAAGTCGCTGTCAGCACAGCAGAAATTTTCAACGACCCGGAGTTGACACGAAATACTCCCGCCATTACAGTGCGCACCGTTCTCGAACAGGGCGGTCGTAATGACTGTCAGTCGGTTGTCGAGAAGCGTTACCCGGATGTTCGTAACGCTTTGATCTTGCTAAACAAATTTGTTTCGGCTAGATTAACCGGCACTGGTTGTTGCGTGTTTGGGTCCTTCCCAAGCAAAGCCGAAGCTGATAAAGTCGCGGCCCAACTTCCAGCCTCCCTGCCAGGATTTGTAGCGAAAGGCAGCAACGTTTCGATGTTGCAGCGCAAGCTTCAGAGCCTGTCCTGAGAAGCAGATACAGGGGCGTCGCCAAGCGGTAAGGCAGCAGGTTTTGATCCTGCCATGCGTTGGTTCGAATCCAGCCGCCCCTGCCATATTTTATGAAGCTGTTCAAGATCGCCGCTTCGGCAGCCAGATTTTGAACAGCTTTTTAATTCATCAGGTCCACCCTCAGCCGGCAGGTACTGCGCGTGTCCAAGATGATGGTCTTCACGGGGAATGCCAACCCCGATCTGGCGCGTCGCGTCGTACGTCAACTGCATATCCCCCTTGGTGACGCCTCCGTAGGCAAGTTCTCCGATGGCGAAATCAGTGCGGAAATCAACGAGAACGTTCGCGGTAAGGACGTCTTCCTGATCCAGCCGACTTGCGCTCCGACCAACGACAACCTGATGGAACTGGTGGTGATGGCCGATGCCTTCCGCCGTTCCTCGGCTTCTCGTATCACCGCCGTGATCCCCTACTTCGGCTATGCCCGCCAGGATCGCCGCCCGCGTTCCGCCCGCGTGGCGATCAGCGCGAAAGTCGTGGCCGACATGCTGACCGTGGTGGGCGTCAACCGCGTCCTCACCGTCGACCTGCACGCCGACCAGATCCAGGGCTTCTTCGACATCCCCGTGGACAACATCTACGGCTCGCCGGTACTGGTCGACGACATCGAAGACCAGCGCTTCGAAAACCTGATGATCGTTTCCCCGGACATCGGCGGCGTCGTCCGCGCCCGCGCGGTCGCCAAGACCCTCGGCGTCGACCTGGCAATCATCGACAAGCGTCGGCCGAAGGCCAACCAGTCCGAAGTCATGCACATCATCGGCGATGTCGAAGGCCGCACCTGCGTGCTGGTCGACGACATGGTCGATACCGCCGGCACCCTCGGGCATGCCGCCAAGGCCCTCAAGGACCACGGCGCAGCCAAGGTCTACGCCTACTGCACCCACCCGGTGCTGTCCGGCCGCGCCATCGAGAACATCGAAAATTCCGTGCTCGACGAGCTGGTGGTGACCAACACCATCCCGCTGTCCGCCGCTGCACAGGCCTGCTCGCGTATCCGCCAACTGGATATCGCGCCGGTCGTGGCTGAAGCGGTTCGCCGCATCAGCAATGAAGAATCGATCAGTGCGATGTTCCGCTGAGGGCTCTGCCCGCCGCGAACATTCACCGAACGAAATGTGCCCCGCCTCCGTGCGGGGCTTTTTGCCCAACCGCCCGAGCGCTGGTCGCAAGCGTCGCGGGCGGTTTGGTTTTATTGGAGAACTGCAATGACTGATTTCACTCTGAATGCCGAAGCGCGTTCCGACCTGGGGAAAGGTGCGAGCCGCCGCCTGCGTCGTAACGCTAGCCAGATTCCCGCGGTGATCTACGGTGGCGAGAAAGCGCCGCAATCGATCAGCCTGGTCGCCAAGGACCTGGCCAAACTGCTGGAAACCGAAGCCGCCTTCAGCCACGTCATCACCCTGACCATCGCTGGCGCCAAGGAAAGCGTTCTGATCAAGGCCCTGCAACGTCATCCGGCCAAGGGTTTCGTTCTGCACGCCGACTTCCTGCGCGTCGTCGCCGGCCAGAAACTGACCGCTCTGGTTCCGCTGCACTTCATGAACCAGGAAACCGCAGTTGGCGTCAAAACCGGCGGTGGCGAAATCTCCCACACCCTGAGCGAAGTGGAAGTTTCCTGCCTGCCGAAAGACCTGCCGGAGTTCATCGAAGTCGACATGGCCAAGGTCGAAGTCGGCCAGATCGTTCACCTGTCCGACCTGAAACTGCCGAAAGGCGTCGAGCTGGTTGCTCTGGCCCACGGCAGCGATCTGCCGGTCGCCAACATCCACATGCCGCGCGTCCAGGCGGCTGAAGAAGGCGAAGGCGCAGGTGAAGGCGCAGCCGAATAAGGCTGAGTCCGCACCAAGCGAAGGGCTCCCGTCGTGACCGCCGTGCAACTGATCGTTGGCCTGGGTAATCCAGGCCCCGAATACGACCAGACCCGGCATAACGCGGGGGCCCTTTTCGTTGAGCGCCTGGCCACCCAGAAAGGCGCCAGCCTCAGCGTCGATCGCAAGTATTTCGGCCTGGTGGGCAAGTTCAGCCACCAGGGTCGAGACGTCCGCCTGCTGATCCCCACCACCTACATGAACCGCAGCGGCCAGGCCGTGGCGGCCTTGGCGAATTTCTTCCGGATAGAGCCGGACGCGATTCTGGTGGCGCACGACGAACTCGACATGCCTCCGGGCGTCGCCAAGCTCAAACAGGGCGGCGGCCACGGTGGCCACAACGGCCTGCGCGACATCATCGCCCAGCTCGGCAACCGCAACGATTTCCACCGGTTGCGCCTCGGTATCGGCCATCCCGGCCATGCCAGCCTGGTCTCCGGCTATGTCCTGGGTCGCGCCCCGCGCAGCGAACAGGAAATGCTCGATACCAGCATCGATTTCGCGCTCGGCGTCCTGCCCGATATCCTCGACGGCAACTGGACCCGTGCCATGCAGCAGCTGCACAGCCAGAAGGCTTAACCTCCACTTCGCTCCGCGACCATTTCGCGAGGGACACACCATGGGATTCAACTGCGGCATCGTCGGCCTGCCCAACGTCGGCAAGTCCACCCTGTTCAACGCCCTCACCAAGTCCGGTATCGCCGCGGAGAACTTCCCGTTCTGCACCATCGAGCCGAACAGCGGCATCGTGCCGATGCCCGACGAACGCCTCGCTGCGCTGGCGGAGATTGTCAAGCCCGAACGCATCCTGCCCACCACGATGGAGTTCGTCGACATCGCCGGCCTGGTGGAAGGCGCCTCCAAGGGTGAAGGCCTGGGCAACAAGTTCCTCGCCAACATCCGCGAGACCGATGCCATCGCCCATGTGGTGCGCTGCTTCGACGACGACAACGTGATCCACGTGTCGAACTCGGTCGACCCCAAGCGCGACATCGAGATCATCGACCTGGAACTGATCTTCGCCGACCTCGACAGCTGCGAGAAACAGCTGCAGAAAGTGACCCGCAACGCCAAGGGCGGTGACAAGGACGCCGTGGCGCAGAAGGCGCTGCTGGAAAAACTGATCCCGCACTTCACCGAAGGCAAGCCGGCTCGCACCCTGCTGCGTGGCCTGGGTGACGACGAGAAGGCTCTGGTGCGCGGCTTCCACCTGCTCACCAGCAAGCCGGTGATGTATATCGCCAACGTCGCCGAGGACGGTTTCGAGAACAACCCGTACCTCGACGTGGTGAAGGCCATCGCCGACGCCGAGGGCGCCCTGGTGGTGCCGGTGTGCAACAAGATCGAGGCGGAAATCGCCGAACTCGACGACGGAGAGGAGAAGGACATGTTCCTCGAATCCCTCGGCCTCGAAGAGCCCGGCCTGAACCGCGTGATCCGCGCCGGCTACCAGATGCTCAACCTGCAGACCTACTTCACCGCCGGGGTGAAGGAAGTCCGCGCCTGGACCGTCAAGGTCGGCGCCACCGCACCGCAGGCCGCCGCCGTGATCCACACCGACTTCGAGAAAGGCTTCATCCGCGCCGAAGTCATCGCCTACGCCGACTTCATCCAGTACCGCGGCGAAGCCGGCGCCAAGGAAGCCGGGAAATGGCGCCTGGAAGGCAAGGAGTACATCGTCAAGGACGGCGACGTGATGCATTTCCGCTTCAACGTCTGAGCCCTGCTCGACGACGAAAAAGCCCGGCCTCGCGCCGGGCTTTTTCATGGGCCGGATTCGTCGCCCATGGTCACGGACAAACCGCAGCGCCGGTCACCAGGCCAGCGGCTGGTCGACCTTGCGCTGGTTCGGCGTCAGCAGGCCGAAATCGCTGCCCAGGCGCGACAGCGAGCTGCCCGGGACCAGTTCGCCCTTCACCAGGCCACGCGCGGTTTCCAGGTCGAGCTGGAACGCCAGTTCGTGCTCGCCGCGGCGGACCAGGTCCAGACGCACCGGATATTCGTCCGCACAATCCAGGCGGAAGCGCGCCGAGCCCAGCGTCATCGGCGGAAAAGCCACCGCGGCGTTGCTGGTCTGCAGTTCGCCACTGGAAGCGGTGCAGCCCTCGGTATTGCCGCGCAGGCTCAGCTGCCCGCTGAAACGCCCTTGCAGCAACCCCAGCTGGCCGTTCTGCGCCCACAGCAGGTCGCCGCCGGAAACCTCCAGCCACCAGGCCGGCGGCCAGCCGCCCAGGCGCAGGTTCCACTCGCCCTGCCCCAGCGCGCCCAGGCGCAGGTCGACCTGGTCCGCGCCGGTCATCCGCCACGTCCACGGCCCGAGTGGCTGCCCACGCCAATACAGACGATCACCGGCACCCTTGATCAGCGAACCGCTGACGCCCTCGACGCGCATGTCGTCCGGCAGAACCTTAGGCAGCCACTGCGCCGCCGGCCAGAACAGCGCGGCCAGCACCAGCAGCAGGACGACCACCAGCACGCCGATCAACCCACGCAACAGCCCCGAAACGCTCATGGCCGCACGCACCCTGCCTTGGCGCCCCTCGACACGCAATGCGCCCCCAGCCATGGCCGGCAGACGACCGGCGCGCAGTGATAGGGACGGTGGGTGGAAAGCGCTGGCATCGAAGGCTCCTCATTCATGGCGAAACGCGCACCTAAGTGCAGCGCCGGATAGCTAACAAGACAGCGCCACAGGGCAAAAACGCCAGCAAGACACTGAAAAAACCCGCCTCGCCCATGCCTCCGCAGACCATTTGCCCGCAACGGACGCAGCTGAACGCTAAGCGCTTGATAGCACTTCGAAAAAAACGCTCATGGGGTTGACAGCAAGGAGCTAGCTGAGAATAATGCGCGCCACTTGGCTACGTAGCTCAGCTGGTTAGAGCATAGCATTCATAATGCTGGGGTCCGGGGTTCAAGTCCCTGCGTAGCCACCATACACATCAAGGGCTTACCGAAAGGTAGGCCCTTTTTGTTTTTGGGGCTGTTATTACGAAATGACTACAGCCTGCCTGCGCTCACGATGCATGAGCCAGCGGCTCGACAGCCTGCTCAATTTCTTCGCCATGCTCGGCCATCGCCGTTGAAAGCGAGTACTCGGTTTGCAGGTTCATCCAGAACTGTGCCGACGTATCAAAATAGCGACTCAGGCGAAGCGCCATATCGGCAGTAATCCCCCGGCGTTCGCGGACGATATCGTTCACGGTAGGAGCGGACACATCCAACGCGCGAGCAAGGGCAGCCGCGGTGATATCCAGCGGCTCTAGAAACTCTTCACGCAAGACTTCGCCAGGATGGATGGGACGCATGCCATTGGTTGCCATGATGCAACCTCCTCAGTGGTAGTCGACGATTTCAACGCCCTGCGGGCCTAGATCCGTCCACACAAAGCAGATTCGCCATTGATCGTTGATCCGGATGCTGTGCTGACCCGTCCGGTTGCCTTGCAGCAATTCCAATCGGTTTCCCGGTGGCGATCGCAAGTCTCGCAATTCCACGGCGGCATTGAGCATCGCCAGCTTTCGGGTCGCTACAGACAGAATGTTTTTCCAGCGCCTGGAATCACCTGTCTCGAACAGAGACCGAGTGTCAGCGCATCTGAAATCTATAATCAAGGCTGTTAACCATTAACGTTAATCGTTAATCTATTTATCAAGACTGCCTCAGTCAAGCGCCGCCTTCCAAAAGAATGTCCGGAATCCATTTGCCCGACACCGCTCAAGCATCTACTCATCCAGACAGCCAACCTGTCCATTCGAACAGTAATGGCACTCGGCCCGCATACGCTATGCTGCACCTTCGGTTTCGGCTCGACTGATTCGCGCCGATGCATTCCCGGAAGTCGAGGACACGCCGCTCAGATGGCCATTCCGCTCGTGATCGCGCGCCGCCTTGTGACGCTCCTCGTGCTGTTTGAGTTGACCCAAAACTGCCTGGCGGCCAACCAGCCCTGCTCCGGCAGCAAGGGCGGCATCGCTCGCTGTGACGGCGAGCTGTTCCTCTGCAACGACGGCTCGATCAGCGGCTCGAAGCGCAACTGCAGCGCCGAGCGAAACGGCGGCAACTCGACACCGCTGCGGATAATCGACAACAGCGCCAGCGCGTGTGCATGCGGTAGCGGCACGCTGTGCACCGGTCCCAGGGGCGGCCAGTACTGCGTCACGGCGAGCGGTAAAAAGAGCTACAAACGAAAGTAATCAAGGAGAAAGCAGATGGATCTGCATCAGGAGTTCCGCAACAGCCGTTTCTTCCACGAAGCACGTATAGACCGCCGCTCCGCCGATGCCCTGGTCGGTCTGGCCGCCGGCATAAGCGCCGATGGCAGGGTCAACCAGCAGGAAGCCGAATTCCTCGAGAACTGGATCGCCACCCACCTCGTCCATCTCGATGACCCGGTAGTGAACCTGCTCTACCGCCGCCTGGCAGACATGCTGGCGGACGGCATCCTCGATGCGCAGGAGTCGGCAGAGCTGCTGGCCATGCTGCGCAGCTTCACCGGCCTAAACGTCGGCAAGCTCCGCCCCAGCGACAACGCCTTCACCGCGCCCAACGACCTGCCGCTGTGCAAACCCGCTCCGGAACTGCAGTGGGACGGCCGGCTGTTCGTCTTCACCGGCATCATGGCCTACGGCCCGCGCAAGGCCTGCGAAGCCCTGGTGCTCGAGCGCAACGGCCAGATCGGTGCCGGTATCAGTAAAAAGCTCGACTACCTGGTGGTCGGCACCATCGGCAACGACCAATGGCTGCACAGCACCTATGGCACCAAGATCAAGAAGGCCGTCGAACTCCGCGAGATGGGCGCACCGGCGTCTATCGTCAGCGAGGAGCACTGGCAGAAAGCGGTGTTCGGTTGAAGAAGGTGAAAGCGGTGGCGTTCACCCTGACGGCGCTAGCAGTCGGCGTAGTAGCTGCAGCCGAAGAACCCAAACCAATCGCAACCCAGACCGCCGAAGCAATGGCTCCGGTGGCCAACGCTATTGGCTCGACGTTCACTCGGACCCTTACCGAATTCATGGCGGGAAGCGATGGCATGCTGGGCGAGGCCGCAAGGTCCAACCTGAAGATGCAGGACAAACGCGAACGGATAGCCAACCGAGGCGTGCGCAAATCCATGAAGGAATGCATCAAGCCCGGAAATATCATCGACGATGACGTAAAGGAATGCACCGAGGGGCTTAAGGAGAAAAGCTGGTGAGCGCGCCGACACAACAACTTGCTCACTACCAAGACGGCTGTCGGAGTGAAATTTTAATAAGGCAGTGACGACTGCCTTAAGCTTATGGTTTTTTTGCTCAGGATAACGTTATACGGATAATAGAAAGGAGACGCATGCCTCCTTTGTGATTAAAGTGCGAGAGCCTCTTGAAACGATGTGGGATCATCAAGGTAGCGGTAAGATTGCGGTGCGCTTCCGCTCGGGACTAAATTCTTGAGTGGAAGGGGCGTCTCATAGCGTCGAACCTCCCGAACCTTTATTGCGTGCGCTGTCTTACGGCCGCTGAAATAAGAGTTAAAGAAACGCTTGGTGATTCCAGAGTAGCTGCTTGTTTCGCTCCAAATCACACTGGGGCTATCGGACAGAACTTCATCAAAGTCGAATTCGCCAACGACTTTTCCAACAGGCATGGTCGCGTAAATTACAACGGTTTTTACGTTGGGGTTCTTAAATATCGCTTTGCGGAACTCATACTTCTTCTCGCCTTGAAGAATCTTTTCCGCATATTCTGGCTTAATCGATAATAAGACTTTCATCAGCTTCCCCTTTATTCGCAATGGCTCTCAATTGACCATGGGAAATCTCAAAAAATCCCCAGTACTGCTCTGTGCCTGGGAGCCCGAGCTCCTCAATCATTACAGCGCGAGTGACTTTACGCTTAAAGGAAAGATTGTACATAAATTTAAAGACAAATGGGTAGTTTCTTCTGCGCCATAGGTCTTCCAGCTCATGCCGAGTAAATACGCTGTATGGACGACAGTACCTGAAAAATTCTTCTGCGGAAGCGAAGCTATCAAGGTGGCGGTATTCTTCAACTACGCCTATCGAAGTCACAACTGACCGATAGTGAGCAGGCCCTTGGCCATCCGAGGTTCGATAGATAGCGAGAATATCGCCTTGGCGCAAAGCATCAACGCCATGCATTTTGGTTAAGTAAACTTTATGGATGCTGTTTGCGGACGATGTATCTTCCACAATATCATTTGTTTCGTTCCGTAAAATAGAATCCGGCAGTAGCCGAGTGTGCCATTGAGGGTAAAGAGAAAGAATGTATGCCTTGTTTTGACCAAGCTTTACAAGTGGATAGCCACTATACATACCCAAGTAATTGGCATGAATATTTTTCGCCAAGACAAGTTCGATGCCGTTATTACTTGTTTTAGTTCCTATCTGCTCAAAGCCGTAACGCCGAAATAGGGTGATTAGCGCTTCATGCTGCTCAAAAACAGTTACATATATTTGTTCGGTTTGTTCTCCCACGGCATGATCAATTATCTTTTTAATGAACCGCTCGCCCATTCTCGTTCCATGAGGATTAACCTTCATGGTTCCGACTTTCAGTCGTCTAGCGCGACCTTGTTGCGGGGTAATGTTTAGCAATGCTTCGTCTTCAACTTTCAGATATAGGAAGCCATCAATGGAGCCGTCAGGTTGCTCAAAAACATAAGCAAGATCATCGGCTTTTCGAGCAAACCAATCGGGGAACTCGGCATAGCCTTCTTTTAGCGAGTCGAAGAATAGGTCTGCAAGATTGATATCTCGAAATGGCTTGTATGCAAGTTCCATTTGCTTTTCCTATTGGGCGGCGTTGAAGAGACTGGAAACCGTTTCAGTGAATGATTCTTCGTTGGGCGCATGTAGTATGTGTAAGGCTGCGCCAATTTCTTTGCAGACTAGCCTTGCCTGTTCTCTTTCGGCTTCAATGAATTTTACGATATCGACAGCGCTTTGCGTAGAGTCTCGGCTCTTTAAGCGGCTAGATATTATTTTTGGGGAAACCTCAATAAGGACCACTCCAGTTATGACTAGATCTTTAAATACGGAAGGGGGGAGGCGTATAAATTCAGAGTAAGGGTCGATTAGAACAAAATGACCGTCAAGAAGTAGTAAGTGGCCCTGTTCTGAGATTCGGTGCACTGCAGATGCTAGAGCTACCTGATTGTCGTCAACATTGGCGACCTTCTTATCAGCACTCCAATTGAGTTGATCCTTTTCTTTACGAATCAGGCCGCTGGCACTCTCATGTAGGACGTCATGCGTTTGCGCATATTTTTCGCATAGATAGCTTTTACCAACACCGTGTACCCCAGCGACGAAAACGGTCATGACGCATCCCTGTGAAATGTGAGGTTCATGGATGCTAGTTGGCCATCACGAAAGAAGTAAAGGGCTGCGGAGACTACGATTGGCCGAAGTTTCTGAAAAGGACTGGTCTGGCCAGCGTAGATGGTGGCTGGAAGCTCCGCTTTAAGGGTGATCAGGCTTAGCGGGGCGATTAGTAGAGGACTACGGCTGCTCTATCCTTTTCTGAACAGCTGTATAGGCCTGAGAGCGTTCACGCTTACCAACAGCCACAACCGTTATCACCAGCTTGTTATCGACAACCTGATAGACAAGACGGTAACCGGCAGAGCGGAGCTTGATCTTGTAGCAGTCAGCCATGCCGCTGAGCTTGTCAGCCTCGATGCGGGGCGAGGTCAGGCGCTCTTTAAGCTTCTTGGCAAACTGGAGACGAATGGTGGCATCGAGCTTGTCCCATTCCTTGCGGGCCTTCACGTGAAACTCAAGTGTGAAGCTAGGCACGAATGCCCGCCTCAGCTTCGGCGATAAGGTCGTCGATATCTACAGGGACGGTTGCGCCACCCCGGCGAGCACGAACGGTTTCGGCCAATCGCAGATCATCGAGCATTTCGAGCATGGCTTGATAGCGAGCGGGTGGTACGGCATAGAAGGCCGGTTCGTTACGGTTGAGGATGACCACGGTTTCGCCATGACCTTCACGGATGGTACCCATCGGGTCGCGCTTGAGATCAGTAATCGAGGCGGCTACATCAGCCAATACGGGAAAGGTCATGAAAACACCTCTTGAAGCATCATGAAAAGCACGTTTAAAAGCACTTATAGCGTATGCCGAACGGGTGACTACGAGAAGCCTTTTTCTGGAAACACTGCGGCAGCCGGCCAGCCAGTACGCCAAATGAGTCTGGTTATTGAGCGATCTTCGTCATCCGAACGGCGCCGCAAAATCGCTTTACCGACGTCCGCTCGAAACGTAGGGTCCCCTCTCGGGCGGCGTCCCTATCGGGTGAAACGGTAACCACGGACTCGCCATTTCGCCCAAGAGCGGCGGGCAGAAGCCGGCCTGGAACAGGCACTCGACATGCCGGGCAGCCGAACAACGGACTCACAGGAAGCAGCCACCTTGGAATTGAGACAACTGCGCTATTTCATAAAGATCGTCGAGCTGGGCAGCCTGGGGCGTGCGGCGCTTGAGCTGGAGGTTGGCGTGTCGGCCCTCAGCCAGCAGGTTTTCAAGCTGGAAAGCGAACTCTGCACCCGTCTGCTGAACAGGACCTCTACCGGCGTCATGCCCACCAGCGCCGGGTTCGCGTTTCTGCACCATGCCCAACTGACGCTGCGCCAGGCGGAAAACGCGATCATGGCGGCCCACCGCGGGCGAATGAGCGGGTATGTCAGTGTCGGCCTACCGCCAACCACCGCGACGGTGCTCGCCCTTCCGTTGATCAACGCCATGCGCGCGCGCTACCCGGACATCCAGCTGCATGTGGTGGAGATGCTTTCCGGCCACCTGGCGGCGCAGCTCAACGCACGGCAAATCGACCTCGCCATCCTGTTCCATCTCGAAGGGGGGAAACGCTGGAGCGTGACGCCGCTGCTGGACGAAAAGCTGTTCGTCATCGCCTCGCCCGAGCTGCCCCAGGCGCCGACGGGTGACAGCGGGCAGCTGGCCGAGCTGGGCGGGCTGCCGCTGGTGATGCCCAGCGCCCAGCATGGGTTGCGCTCGGCATTGATGAGCGCGTTCGAGCGGGTCGGACTGACACCGAATGTCATCATGGAGGTCGACGGCCTCGCCGTGTTGATGAACGCCGTTCGGGCCGGTCACGCGGCGACCATACAACCGGGCGCGGCCGCGGCATTGAAAGACGGGTCTGGACTTTCGCTGATCCGGATTGCCGATCCGCATGTGGGCCGGCGCAACCTCCTGGCCACACTGGCCGATGATGAACTCTCGCCGGCGGCGCTGGCCGCGCGATTGGTCATCCTTGACGTGGCGCGACAACTGGTCGTCGACAAACAATGGCCTGGCGCTACCTGGCTGGAAGGAGTCGAGGCGTAACCCTGTTCACCCGTAGAAGACCTTCCCTGCCGGCAAGCCTTTAGAAAAACTAAACACCCCGCATCAAAAGCCGCCTTTCGACCCCTTATTCCCCGCCCTATCGTTCACCCCGCTCGCAAGGAGCACTCGTTTCCGCCTCCTTGCACATCGAGGAACGGTAATGATCGACGTCTTAGTCATAGGGGGTGGCAACGCTGCCTTGTGCGCCGCTCTGATGGCGCGAGAAACAGGCGCCAGCGTAATGCTGCTGGAGGCTTCTCCGAAAACCTGGCGTGGAGGCAACTCCCAACACACCCGCAACCTGCGCTGCATGCACGACGAACCGCAGGACGTGCTGGTCGATGCCTACCCGGAAGAGGAGTACTGGCAGGACCTGCTGAAGGTCACCGGTGGCCTCACCGATGAAAAGCTCGCCCGCATTGCCATCCGGGCGTCGTCCTCCTGTCGCGACTGGATGCGCTCGCACGGCGTGCACTTCCAGCCGCCGCTGTCCGGCGCGCTGCACGTGGCGCGGACCAATGCCTTCTTCATGGGCGGCGGCAAGGCGCTGGTCAATGCGTACTTCCGCAGCGCCGAGCGCCTGGGGGTAAAGATTCGCTACAGCGTGCCTGTGACCGACATCGAGCTGGATGACGGCAGGTTCGTCGCCGCCCATGTGGGCGAACGTGAGGTCGACGGTCAGCGCTTCCCGGCGGAACGCATCGAAGCCCGCGCCTGCGTGCTGGCGGCCGGCGGCTTCGAGTCCAACCGTGAATGGCTGCGCGAAGCCTGGGGCCAGAACGAACGCGGCGAATGGCCGTCGGACAACTTTCTGATCCGCGGCACCCGATTCAATACCGGCATCCTCCTGCGCCGCATGCTCGACCTCGGCGCCGATGTGATCGGCGATCCTACGCAAGCGCACATGGTCGCGATCGATGCCCGCGCGCCCCTCTACGACGGCGGCATCTGCACCCGAATCGACTGCGTATCCCTAGGTGTGGTGGTCAATCGCGACGGCGAGCGCTTCTACGACGAGGGTGAGGATTTCTGGCCGAAGCGCTACGCCATCTGGGGGCGTCTGGTGGCCGGGCAACCCGGTCAGCAGGCGTACTCGATCATCGACCAGCAGGCCATCGGCCGCTTCATGCCGCCGGTGTTTCCCGGAACCAGCGCCAACACCCTGCACGATCTCGCCCGCCTGCTGAAGCTGCCGCAGGAGCGATTCGTCAAGACCGTCGAGGACTACAACGCCGCCTGCCGCGTCGGCACCTTCGATCACACGGCGCTGGACGACTGCCACACCCAGGGCCTGCTGCCCGCCAAGACCCATTGGGCGCGGCCGCTGGTGAAACCTCCGTTCTACGCCTACCCGCTCAAACCGGGCGTCACCTTCACCTACCTTGGCCTCGCCACCGACGAAACCGCCGCCGTGCACTTCAACGGCAAGGCGAGCCCCAACCTGTTCGTCGCGGGAGAAATGATGGCCGGCAACGTCCTCGGCAAGGGCTACACCGCCGGCATCGGCATGGCCATCGGCACCGCGTTTGGCCGCATCGCCGGCGTGCAGGCGGCCGCTTCGGCCGGCTGTGGCGTTTCATCTGCACACACGGAGCCTCGCCATGCAGCTGTTTGATCCACACATGTCGGGCGGGCTGATCCCGTTGCTGAATCTGGACGAACGTGAAGTCCAGCGGCAGATGACCATCTGCAATGCCTGCCGCTACTGCGAAGGCTTTTGCGCGGTGTTTCCGGCGATGACCCGTCGCCTGGAGTTCGCCCAGGCAGACATTCATTACCTGGCGAACCTGTGCCACAACTGCGGTGCGTGCCTGCACGCCTGCCAATACGCCGCCCCCCACGAGTTCGACGTCAACGTACCCAAGGCCATGGCCAAGGTGCGCCTGGACACCTACGCCGAATACGCCTGGCCGCGGGCGATGGGCAAGCTGTACCAGCGCAACGGCCTGACCCTGGCGCTGGCGTCCGGTGGGGGACTGGCGCTGTTCCTGTGCCTGACCCTGATGCTCATGGGCAACCTGTTCACGGTCGTTCCCGGCGGCGACTTCTACCGGATTTTCCCGCACAACACCCTGGCGCTGATGTTCGGCTCGGTGTTCGGCTTCGCGGTACTCGCACTGACGCTGGGTGTGCGGCGCTTCTGGCGCAACGTTTCACCGCCGGCGGCGCCAGTGCCGCTGAAAACCTCCGCGGCCCTTGAAGCCACGGCCAACGTCGCGACGCTCAAGTACCTGGATGGCGGCCACGGCGAAGGCTGCAACAACGCCGACGATCGCTTCACCTTGTGGCGCCGCCGGTTCCACCACCTGACCTTCTACGGCTTCATGCTGTGCTTCGCCGCCACCGGCGTCGCCACGCTCTTCCACTACCTGCTGCAGTGGTCGGCGCCTTATCCGATCTTCAGCGCGCCGGTGATGTTGGGTATCGCCGGCGGCATCGGCCTGCTGATCGGCCCGGCGGGCCTCCTCTGGCTGAACCTGCGCCGCGACCCCGCGCACGGCGACGAGAAGCAGAAACCCATGGATCGCGGTTTCATCGCACTGCTGTTTCTGGTCAGCGCAAGCGGGCTGGCGCTACTCGCCCTGCGCGACACCAGCGCCCTGGGCGCGATGCTCGCCCTCCATCTCGGCCTGGTCATGGCGTTTTTCCTGACCATGCCCTACAGCAAGTTCGCCCACGGCATCTTCCGCAGCGCAGCGCTGCTCAAGCACGCCATCGAAAAGCGTCAACCCAACCCGATCAACGCCGCAAGCGACTGACGGTCGAGGCACTCATTTCAAAAACAATAGTGAGCAACGGTAGCCATGATGAAAACGACAACGGCAACAACCCCGTCCCGCGGGTCCAAACTGGGCGCCATCCTGCGGGTCACCAGCGGCAACTTTCTCGAGCAGTTCGACTTCTTTCTGTTCGGCTTCTACGCCACCTACATCTCCCAGACCTTCTTTCCTGCCACCAGCGAGTTCGCCTCGCTGATGATGACCTTCGCGGTCTTCGGTTCCGGATTCCTGATGCGTCCGCTGGGCGCCATCGTGCTGGGGGCGTACATCGACGAACTGGGCCGGCGCAAGGGCCTGATCGTGACGCTTTCGATCATGGCCAGCGGGACCGTACTGATCGCCCTGGTGCCGGGCTATGCCAGCATCGGCGTGGCCGCGCCGATCCTGGTGCTGTTGGGCAGGCTGCTGCAGGGCTTCTCCGCCGGCGCGGAACTGGGCGGCGTCTCCGTGTACCTGGCGGAAATTTCCACGCCCGGTCGCACCGGCTTCTATACCAGTTGGCAATCGGCCAGCCAGCAGGTGGCCATAGTCGTCGCGGCGGCCTTGGGTTACACCCTCAACGCTACGATGCAAACCACCGAAATCGCCGCCTGGGGCTGGCGTATTCCGTTCTTCATCGGCTGCGTGATCATCCCCTTCATCTTCGTCATTCGCCGTTCGCTGGAAGAAACCGCGGCCTTCAAAGCCCGCAGCCATCGCCCGACGACCCGCGAAGTCTTCCGCTCGATGCGGGACAACTGGAGCACCGTGTTGGCCGGCGGCCTGCTGGCGTCGATGACCACCACCACCTTCTACCTGATCACGGTCTACACCCCGACATTTGGCCGGACCGTGCTGAACCTGAGCGCGACCGACAGCCTGATGGTCACGCTGCTGGTCGGCGTCAGCAACTTCATCTGGCTGCCCATCGGCGGCACCCTCTCCGACCGCATCGGCCGCCGTCCACTGTTGCTGGCGATATCGCTGCTGTGCATCTTCACCGCCTACCCCGCCATGCACTGGCTGGCGGAGGCGGCGAGTTTCGAGCGGCTCCTCGCCGTGCTGCTGTACTTTTCGTTCTTCTTCGGCATCTACAACGGCGCGATGGTCGCCGCGCTCACCGAGGTCATGCCGCAGAACGTGCGGGTAGTCGGGTTTTCATTGGCGTTCAGCCTGGCCACCGCGGTGTTCGGCGGTTTCACCCCGGCGATCTCGACGCTGCTCGTCCAGGCGACGGGCGACAAGGCGTCCCCGGCCTGCTGGCTGATGTTCGCGGCGGTGTGCGGGTTCACGGCGACGACGATTCTGTATCGTCGGCAAAAAGCGCTGGCGGTCGGGGCCGTCTAGTTGTCCGGTCGCCTGTCGCTAGCCGGACGGGCGTGAACCGAGGTCCACCCGGACAGACCGAGGGCTTGCCGAAAGGCAGGCCCTTTTCCTTGGAGGCGTTGCCAACGTTGTCAGCAGCCGACTCACGCCCGGCTCAGCTCCTTCGGATCATGCTCGGCCAGCCAGTGGGCGAGGGCCTTGTTGATGCGGGTTTGCCAGTCGGTGCCGGTTTCCTGAAAGGCGGCGAGGACTTCGGTGTCGAGGTGCAGACTGACTTCCTTGCTAGGGGCTGGCCTTGCGCCGATGTCGGCCCCCTCGCCATCGGCACTACCGAAGAGTTCGGCCAGCAGGCGTTCGGTAGCGAGCTCCCTGGCCTGTTGCCGCGCGAGCGGCATGGGAGCTTCGGTCGGTCGGTTTCTTCTGTCCATCTGCTCTGCTCCAGTTTTCTTTGCGCTACCGGTTCGGACAAGTCAGAGCGCTGAGGAATTCCCTAGGCCGCCAAATTCGCGGCTTTCGAGGGCGACAAGCCCGTTCGGACGGCGCCGTTGGCAGCGCCGACACGTTTCACGAATCCTTCACATTGCGCCCTGTAACGTCTCTTCCTGACGCAAGTGACTCCTTTGTGTTTGTTACGGCTTGAGCCCGCCCTCCCGCGGGCTTTTCTTTGTCCGCCAATCGGCGATCCGCCCGTTCCCCCTGCGAAGTTTGCTGCCGCCCTGCGGTCGGCGCGGCATAATTGCCGGCCTACGGCTGAGCAGCCGGTTACCGCGAAGAGATCAGGATGCAAGCAGAAAAGAACGACGCCCCCTCGCACCTGCGTCGAAGAAAGAGCGCCCCCTGGGGTTTGATCGCCGCCCTGGCACTGGTAGTGGCCGCCGGATGGGTCTTCGTCTCGCATTTCTCCGGACAGTTGCCGCCGACCTTCAGCGAATTCCTCCAATCGGTGCGCTTCAACGGCAAGCCGGTCTTCGGCAGCGACGCACCGCCGCCCGCCCCGGCGTTCGCGCCAGCACCGATCACGCCGCCCGCGCCGGGTTCGGCGCCGCCCGCCGCGACGCATTACGAGTTCCAGGAAGAAACGGTGAAGAGCATCCAGCTCGGCAAGCCGGCAGAGAAAAAATAGCCCGGCGACCGTGACCAGCTGTTGAAAGGGCTTCCGAGGAAGCCCTTTTTTATGCCCGCCGTTCGGCTCGGGGATGGGTCCTTCATTCGTCGCCGTCCCTGTTCGCGATGAGTGAATGGCCATTTCCGTGGGCCTATTGTCATTCTCGCCAACCGCAGGCGGAGGGATGATCGCAGCCATGAATCTTCTGCGGAGCTGCCCATGCACAATTCACACGAATCCCTAGCCCAAACCGTTACCGGTCGTCCTCTGGAGGTCGGCATCCTGCTGTTCCCCGGTGTCGAGGTGCTGGATTTCGCCGGTCCGTTCGAAGTGTTTTCCGTGGCGTCCCGCGTCGCGGCGCGCGACGGGTTGCTCGGCCACCCCGCGTTCCGCGTGACCACCGTCGCCGCGACTCCGGAACCGGTCGCCGCGCGGCATGGCCTGCACGTGGTGCCCGGTGCGGCATTCGGCGAGCACCCGGCGCTGGACCTGTTGATCGTGCCCGGCGGCGTGGTCAGCCAACCGCTGGAGGATGCTGCGACCCTGGGCTGGATCGGCGAGAACGCGGGCCGCGCGGCGATCACGGCCTCGGTCTGCACCGGCGCATTCCTGCTGGCCAAGCTCGGCCTGCTCGACGGCCTGACCGCGACCACCCACTGGGAGGACCTCGACGACCTGCGCGCGAGCTTTCCAGCGCTGGAGGTGATCGGCTCGGTGCCCTTCGTCGACCACGGAAAGCTGCTCACCTCCGCCGGAATCTCCGCCGGCATCGGCATGAGCCTGCACCTGGTCGGTCGTGTGCTCGGGTTGGCGGCGGCCAAAGCCACCGCGCGGCAGATGCAGTATGACTGGGACGCCGACGCGCGCAGCTGAAGGCAGACGTGAAGGTGGCGATAATCGTGGGCTGTCCACAAATATAACCACGCGGCATACTCGGTCACCGCTCACGAGGAAACCTGCGATGAATCCGCCGCGACAGATTGCCTGCCTGATCTTTCCCCAGGTGGTCGGGCTGGACGTCACCGGCCCGCTGCAGGTGTTCGCCTCGGCCAACGAGGAGCGTCGTCGCCACGGTCTGCCGCCGGCCTATGCCCTCAGCCTGCTGGGCGCCGACCTGCAGCCGGTCGCCACGTCCGCCAGCCTGCGCCTGTGCGTCGACCGCGCCTGGCCCGAGGTCGACCCCGGCGAACTGGACACCCTGCTGGTGCCCGGCGGCATGGACATCCACACGCCCTGCGCCGACGCCGCCCTGCTCGCCTGGCTGCGCCTTGCCGAAAGCCGGGTGCGCCGGCTCGGCTCGGTGTGTTCCGGCGCGCTGATCCTCGCCTCCGCGGGAGTGCTCGACGGCCATGCAGCGACCACCCACTGGGACGACCTCGACGCCCTGCGCCAGTACCCGGGCGTGCGCGTGCAGGGCGAGCGGCTGCACACCTACGACCCACGCAACCGCGACGGCGATGGGCATATCTTCACCTCGGCCGGCATCACCGCCGGCATCGACCTGGCGCTGGCTCTGGTGGAGGCCGACCTCGGCCGGCCGCTGGGCCTGGCGGTGGCGCGAAGGCTGGTGATGTTCCTGCGCCGGCCCGGCGATCAGGCGCAGTTCAGCCCGCTGCTCGCCGAGCAGAACCGCACGGTGCCGCGCCTGGCGGCCCTGCTGGAGTGGATTCCGGCGCACCTGGGCGAAGACCTCTCGCTGGAGGCGCTGGCCGACCGCGCGAGCATGGCGCCGCGCACGCTGTCGCGGGTGTTCGTCCGCGAGCTGGGCATGGGGCCGGGGCGTTATGTGGAGAAGATTCGCCTGGAGGCGGCGCGCGCGCTGTTGCAGGACGCCAGTTGCTCGATCGGCAGCGTGGCGCGGCTGACCGGATTCGGCCACCCGGAGAACCTGCGCCGCACCTTCCAGAAGCACCTGTCCGTCAGCCCGCAGGCCTACGCGGAGCGCTTCGCCTAGCCGTCAGGCTTGCGGCCGCAGGCGATATTGCGGGGGCAGCTGCTCCAGACCGGCGACGGTCACGTTGAGGTCCTTCCAGCGTCCATCCTTGATGCCGTAGATGCAGCCGTGCACCGACAGGCTCTGGCCGCGGTGCCAGGCGTTCTGGACGATGGTGGTGTGGCTGACGTTGGCCACCTGCTGGATCACATTCAACTCGCAGAGGCGGTCTACCTTCTGTTCCTCGGTGGGGAACTGGGCGATATGCTCGCGCTGTTCGTAATAGAGGTCACGGATGGTGCGCAGCCAGCCGTCGATCAGGCCCAGCTGGTCATCGCGCATCGCCGCGCGCACGCCGCCGCAACCGTAGTGGCCGGTGACCAGGATATGTTTCACCTTGAGCACGTCGACCGCGTACTGGACCACCGAGAGGCAGTTGAGATCGGTGTGCAGCACCACGTTGGCGACGTTGCGGTGGACGAACAGGTCGCCGGGCAGCAGACCGACGATCTCGTTGGCCGGCACGCGGGCGTCGGAACAGCCGATCCAGAGGTACTCGGGCGCCTGCTGCTTGGCCAGCTTGGCGAAGAACTGCGGGTCCTCCTCCTTGATCGCCTCGGCCCAGCGTTCGTTGTTGTCGAACAGCTGCTTTAGATCGCTCATCGTCGCTACCCCTGTCGTCGCCGGAATCGCCTCTTGCGAACCGGTCGCGGGCTTTGACAAGCCGCGGCCGGCAGGCGTCACACCGCGCGGGCGGGCGTCTGGCGCAGCAGCACGGGGCGCGAGGCGGGGCCGCGCAAGTCGCGCAGGAAATTGTCGCGCCAGCCGGCCAGGTCGTTCTGCCGGATCACCCGCATCATGCTTTCGTAGCGGTCCTTGCGCTCCTCCAGCGGCATGCGCAGCGCGCGGTCCAGCGCCTCGGCCATGCCGACCCGGTCGTACGGGTTGACGATCACCGCCGAGCTCAACTCGCGGGCCGCTCCGGCGAAGCGCGATAGCACCAGCACGCCGGGGTCATCCGGGTTCTGCGCGGCGACGTATTCCTTGGCGACCAGGTTCATGCCGTCGCGCAGCGGAGTGACCAGGCCGATCCTCGCCGCGCGGAACAGCCCCATGAGGATCTTCCGCTCGTGGCTCTTGTTCAGGTAGTGCAGCGGCATCCAGTCGAGGTCGGCGTAGCGGCCGTTGATGTGGCCGGCCTGGGTCTCGAGTTGCTGGCGGATGTGCTGATAGGTCTTCACGTCGGAGCGCGAGGTCGGCGCGATCTGCAGGAACTGCACCTGGCGACGGTGCTCGGGGAAGCGGTCGAGCAACTCTTCGTAAGCGCCGAAGCGTTCAACCAGTCCCTTGGAGTAATCCAGGCGGTCGACGCTGATGATCGTCTCGCACGGCTCGCCGGACTCGCGCCGGCCGATCATGTTGCGGCGGCCGCGGTAGGACTCGGCGGTCTTGCGGATTTCGTCCGGCATCACGCCGATCGGGTAGTGCTTGGCGCGGAAATCGTGGCCATAGGCGGTCATGGCGTTGTCCGCGCCGATCAGCCCGCGCACCTCGCGGGCGATGTAGTCCTCGAAGGCCTGGCGGTCGACCTCGGTCTGGAAACCGATCAGGTCGTAGGAGCAGAAGGTCTTGAGCAGCTCGTTGTGCGGCGGGATCGCGGTGAGGATCTCCGGCGCCGGGAAAGGAATGTGCAGGAAGAAGCCGATGCGGTTGCGAATGCCCAGCTGGCGGCATTCCTCGGCGAACGGGATCAGGTGGTAGTCGTGGATCCAGAGCACATCGTCCGGCTGCAGCAGCGGCTTGAGCTGTTCGGCGAGCATGCGGTTGACCCGCCGGTAGCCTTCGTATTCGTCGCGGTTGTAGCGCGCCAGATCGATGCGGTAATGGAAGATCGGCCACAGCGTGGCGTTGGAAAAGCCCCGGTAATACTGGTCGTAATCGCGCTTGTTCAGGCCGATGGTGGCGTAGGTGATGCTGCCCACGGTCTCGCAGACCAGCTTGGGCTGGCTGGTGACTTCGCCGTTCCAGCCGAACCACACGCCACCGGAATCGCGCAGGGCGTCGAACACGCCCACCGCCAGCCCGCCGGCCACGGCCTTGCCTTCCTTGATCGGGGCGACCCGGTTGGATACCACCACCAGACGACTCATAACCGTTTCTCCGAATAATTCTTGTCGATGTCGCTAAGGGGTTGGGTAAGGCGTGCGGCGATCCACTCGCCGACCGCGGCGACCGAGGGCAACCGCCGCTGCGCCACACTGGCGCCCTCGCCGACCTTGATCGACAGCCCGCCCAGCGCGTTGACCACGGCGAAACCGGCCTCGTCGGTGAGGTCGTCGCCGACGAACACGGGCACACGGCCACGAAAGGGCTCCTCGGCCAGGAAGCTACGGATCACCTCGCCCTTGTTCGCGCCTTTCGGCTTGAGTTCGTACACGCACTTGCCCGGCTGCAGGCTGAGCAGGCGTGGATATCGGGCGACGAAGGATTCGGCGATCTGCCGGGCGACGTCCTCCAGCTCGGGGGCCTCGCGGTAATGCAGGGCGAAGGCGATGCCCTTGTTCTCCAGGCGCAAAGCCGGGTACTCGGTGCACGCCGCCTCCAGTTCGCCCTCGACGCCGTCGAGCGCCGCCAGATCGAGATCCGACGCCTGCAACTGGCCATCCGCCCGCCGCCGTTCGGCGCCATGCACGCCGGCGGCCGGCAACTCGAGCGACTGCAGGAGCCGATCGATCTGCGCCAGCGGGCGGCCGGAAATCACCGCCACCGCGGCGCCGCGGCGCTGCAGTTCAGCCAACGCTTCAAGGGTGGTTTCGGGAATGAAAACGAGCTCGGGGCGGGGCTGAATGTCTGCCAGCGTGCCGTCGACGTCGAAGAAAAAAGCCCAGCGGTCGAAGTCCGATCCGCTGCTTGGGGAAAAATCGTTCATGTGGGTGTGACTGCCCGCAAGCCCGGGTTGTTCCGGGGTTCGCCGTCCGGCTGGCTGCCTGAATCTTCAACGCCCCTCCCGGTCACAGCCTCGACAGCGCCAATCCGAGGAGAACGCCATGAGTACCGAGCGCAAACCCTACGTACCCCAGGAAATCGACGATACCGAGGACCGCATGGGCTCCGTCCACCCGCTGGACTTCAACGATGACGATCAGCACGAAGGCCGCGCCGGCGACACTCGCCCCGCCGCCGAGCTGGAGCGCGAATTCCCCGACAAGCGCGTCCGCGAGGCGGGCATGACCGGCGGCGAGGCGCTCGGCCCGGACGAGCACGAAGACGGCGTGACGATGGACGACCTGAGCCCGGATACCCTGCTCGACGAGACCGGCGCCCGCGATCCCTACGAGCCTGGCAGCGGCGATCCGGCCGACTACGACCTGAGCATCGTCGACGAAGAGGAGATCGGTGCCGGCGGCGGGCTCGACGAAGCCCAGGAAGCACGCGTCCATCCACTCGACGGCAAACCCTGGAAGCCCAGCGAGCCCCTGCGCAGCGAGCGCGACGAGCGCACCGACGAACTGGGCATGAGCGACGAGGAACTGGCCGGCGAAGCGCCGTTGGACTCGGCGCGGGACGTGAAACCGGAGTGACGATCCGCCGATGCAAAAAGGGCCGCTTAGCGGCCCTTTTTCGTTTTCTGCGCCTGCGCGAGGCGGAAGACGGCCTCGCTCAATCGAGCAGCGTGCAGGCCATCACCAGCGCATCTTCGCGCCCACCGCCTTCGGCAGGGTAATAGCCGCGGCGCCGGCCGATCTCATTGAAGCCATAGCGCTCGTACAGGCGATACGCCGGCAGGTTGGAGGCGCGCAGTTCGAGGAAGCACTCGTTGGCCGAGCACTCGCGGGCGCGCCGCATCAGCCGCTCCAGCAGGTGCAGGCCAAGGCCGCGGCCCTGGAACTGCGGGCCGATGGTGATGTTCAGCAGGTGCGCTTCATCGAGGATCATGTTGATCACGCCGTGGCCCACCTGGCGGTCGCCCTCGAACATCATCCAGCACTCGTAGGACCTGATGCTGTCGAGGAAGATGCCGCGGGTCCACGGATGGCTGAACGCGGCGTTCTCGATCTCCAGCACGGCGTCGAGGTCCGCCTCGGTCATCCGGCGGAAGGTCAGCGTGTCGCTCATGGCGCTCTCATTCAGGCTGCGACAGCCAGCGCGGCATGAGCCGGCGCATGGCTTTCCACAGTTCGCCCTTGCGGGCCGGTTCGTCGATCAGCAGTTCCAGCCCCGGCAGTGCCCAGAGCACGCCGAGGCCGTCGACCTGCACCTCGCGGTTGTACGCGGTTTCGTCCACTTCGCCGGCGAAACGCAGCGCCGGCGTGCCGATCAGCCAGGTGCAGCGCCCGCCCTGCTCGAGTTCGCCGGCGAGTACGCCCTGCACGTAGTCGCGCGCGGCTTCCGGGCCCTGGTCCATGCCGCCGCGCACCAGCAGCGGCCAGCGGATCGGTTCGCCGTCGCCGACCTGCAGCGGGCTGTCCGGCAGGCCGGCGGCGCGCAGCATGTCCCGAAGCAGCAGGTAGGCCGGGTCGCGACTCTGGAACGGCTCGCCGGTGGGCAATTCGACCAGCAGCAAACAGTCGCCGGCGCGCAACAGTTGCAGGGCGAAACGCGGCGGCGGCAGAACGGCGGGCGCGCTCGGCGTTTCGCTGCGGGTTTCCACCGGTGCAACGGCCGGACGCGGCATCTCCACGCGGGGGCGCGGCGCTTCGCTCGGCAGCGGCGCGGCGGCGGACGGCGTAGCGGGCGCCGCGGCGCTCGGCGCGACAGCCACCGCAGGCGCAGCCTCCTCGCCCAGTTCCACCGCTTCGTCCTCGGGTTCCAGCAGCGGCAGGCGCGACGGCGCGGCGAACGGCAGTTCGACACGCGGCAGCCAGACGCCCACCTGCATGGCGCTGAGGTAGGCGCGGCGGCGCTGCTCGGCGATCACGGCGCGGGCACCGGGCGGACGGAAAGAGGACGGTTGCAGCTCATGGCGATTTCCTGGCGGTCGCGACGCGGCCTGACACGGGCGGCGATTGTCGCCGGAAACCCTGGCGCACGGAAAGTCCGCGGCATGGATGGTCGCAATGAACGCCCCGCTTTTCGTCACCGGCGTACCGACCCGGAGGGTGCATTGCAGTACAATCGCCGGCCTTATTCGTGACGTTTGAACCGCTTTCGATGATCGATCCCAAGCGCGTGCTGCGCGCCCTCGCCGAACACTGGACGTTGCTCGAACCGCTCTGCGAGCGCTTCGATGCCGGCACCCTGAGCCTGGTCGAGCTGCGCCTGCAGCTCACCGCGCAACTGCCCGAAGGCACGCCCACCGACGTCACCGCCCTGCTCGACCAGTGGATTCGCCTGGACATCCTGGTGCCGGTCGCCAAGAGCCCGAACCGCTTCGAGCTGAACGCGCAGATCCACGACTTCCTCGCCTACCTGCGCCGCGAGCACCGCCTCGGCCTGTGCCTGGAGATCGAGGCCTACCTGCGCCATCTGGAACGCCTCGCCGGCTACATCCAGGACGCCTTCGAGGTCCGCGACGGCCAGGACCTGGCGCGCCAGTTGCGCCTGCTCGACATGCGCGTGCGCGACGTACTGAAGAAGCTCGCCAACGACGAACAGGCGCTGGTCGGCGTGGCCGACCGGGCGAAGACCAGCGACCGGCAGATTCCGCTGCGCCAGCGCTATGCCGAAGTGCTGGCGACTTGGGACGAATACGTCGAACCGATGATCCAGCTGGTCGCCGCCGATGGCGCCTTCGAGCAGGGCGTCCGACGCGTCGAGCAGGTGCTGCTGCGCCTGCTCGGCGAACAGCAGCGCCTCGGCCAGTTGGTCGACGACGACCTGCTGCTGCGCACCCACGCGCGCATCCTGGAGATGCAGACCACCGCCCAGCTGACCCTGCGCCGCGCTCGCGAGCTGCTGCTGCCACTGCGCGAGGAAGCGCGCCGGCACAACGCGGTGACGCGTGGCGCCGCGCTGGCGCTGTCGGCGATCCGCAAGAAAGGCCTCGACGCCGTGCCGCAGGCCTCGCTGCCGTTGCACAGCAGGCCACAAAGCACCTTCCTCGGCAGCGCTTCGCAGGTCGAGGCCTACGTCTACGCGCTGGCGCGCTTCGAGCCGAAGCCGGCGCAGTTCCCCCGGGCCAGCGGCACGCGCAAGGGCGACTCGCCGCGCGCGCCACGCACCGCGCGGGAGATGCTCGAACGCTGCGAGGACGCCCTGCCGCTGCCGGACCTGATGCTCTGGCTGCTGGAACAGGAGCCCGAAGGCGCCACCGACGAGCTGCTCTACTGGTTCTCGCGCCTGTCGCGCGACGCCCGCTTCCAGCGCGAACGCCTGGAGCGCCGCGATTACCTGACCGCCGAACACCGCGTCAGCCTCAGCTCATTCGCGCTCATCGGAGCCGCGCCCTGAACACTCCACCGAATCGACCGACCGCCGGCGGCGCCGCCCGCGGCTCCATGGTGCGCACGGCGCACCCTACACAGCCCGCAGGGTGCGCTGTGCGCACCGCAACCGACGACAGGGTGCGCACGGCGCACCCTACGACTGCCCGTGAGCATTGCGTATGAATATCGATCTAAAGGAAATGACCCAGCTGGCGCCGATCTTCCGCGAGCTGTTCAAGGGCTACCATGTCAGCCGCCGCGACCCGGAGCTGTACGCCCAACTGTCCAACCTGCAGGACGCCTACCGCGCGCTGTTCAAGGCGCTCGGCTTCGAGCTGGTCTGCGACACCCGCGGCTTCTACTACTTCGTGCCCGAGCAGATGGGCGCGCAGGTGAACAAGACCGCCCAGCGCCTGGCGCTGTTCACCTTCATCCTCGTCGAGCATCTGGCCGACGGCGGCCGCGACCCGCTCGCCGTGCTCGACGGGGGCAGCCTCGGGCGCGACGAGCTGCCGCCCCTTCTGGAGAAGTACAAGGACCTGTTCCTCCAGGCCGAAGTCACCACCCAGGAAGAGCTCGAAGAGAAGGTCATGCGCCGCCTGACCCAGCTCGGCTTCGCCAGCGAGGACAACGGCGTGTACCGCTTCCTCGCGCCGATGCACCGCTTCCTCGACGTGTGCCTCGCCGTGCAGCAGGACCGCGACCTGGCCGCCGCGCTGCACAGCGACCTGCCGCTGCCGGCGCCGGTGCTGGTGGCCGAGGAGGAAGACGAGATCCTGGTCATCGAGACCGCGGAAGAATCCGAAGAAGAAGCGCTGGCCCGCGCCATCGCCGCCGAACAGGAGTTTGAAGCATGAGCCAGGAACGCTACGGCATCCGCCGCTTCGCCCTGCTGAACACCGCCGGGTACAGCCTCGGCCTGTTCCCGCTTGAGAACCCGCTGTCGGTCTACGGCGCCAACAACCTGGGCAAGTCGGCGTCGATCAACGCGCTGCAGTTCCCGATCCTCGCGCGCATGTCGGACATGAGCTTCGGCAAGTACAGCCTGGAACAGTCGCGGCGCTTCTACTTCGCCTCCGACACCAGCTACATCCTCGTCGAGGTCGCCCTGCCCCACGGGCCACACGTCATCGGCGTGGCCGGGCGCGGACCGGGCGGCGGCTTCGGCCACCAGTTCTTCGCCTATGCCGGCTCGCTGGACCTGGCGCACTACCAGAAGGACGGCACCTGCCTCAGGCAGCGCGAGCTGTTCCACGCGCTGGAGCGCGAGGGCATCAAGGCCTACGAACTCAAGCCTGAGGAGCTGCGCCGGCTGCTGGTCGGCGGGCACACCTCGATTCCGCTGGACCTCACGCTGATCCCGCTGCGCTCCACCAGCGAGCAGAGCCTGAAGACCTTCCGCGCGCTGTTCATCAACCTGCTGCACATGCGCGAGATCACCGCGGCCAAGCTCAAGCAGCTGTTCCTCGATGCCTTCGAGCACAGCCTGCGCTCGGGCAGCGTCGACTACATCGCCGCCACCGAGGAGGCGTTCCGCGACGTGCGCCGCATGGAGGGCGACTACCAGGCGCTGGTGGCCGCCGGCCCGCTGGTCGAGGCGCTGGCCGCCGGCGTGGCGCAACGCGAGCTGCTGCGCGGCAAGCTGCACCGCGTCTCGCCGCTGCTCGACAACCTGCTGGGCGCCTGGCACGACTATGCCGACGCGCGCAAAGAGGAACTGGTGATCCAGGCCGAGCACTACCGCGGCGAGCAGGACAACCTGCAGCACGCGCAGCGCGGCGACACCAGCGAACTGATGCGCCTGGAGCGCGAGATCAGCGAGATCCAGCGCTGGCTCGGCGAACTGGCGGTACTGAAGAACCGTTTCGCCCTGGTGGACAGCGCGGCGCCGCTGGAACAGCAGCTGCTCGCCGCCAAGGACGCGCATGACGAGCTGGCCGGCGCACTGGCGCAGGCCCGGCAGTTCAGCAGCGAGGATCTGGTGGAGCGTCTCGCCGACCTGGAGAAACGCCTGAAGTCGGTGAAGCAGCAGCTCGACCATGCGGACAACAACAGCTATTCGCGGTTGCGCGAGGAGTTCTCCCAGGCCGATGTCGATCGCCTGATGCGCCTGTTCAACGGCCAGCTGTTCAGCCTGCCGCTGGGCGAAAAAGGCATCCGCGTGGACGATGGCGACGCCTGGGTGAAATCCGTCGAGGCGGTGCTGGACGCCTTCAAGGGCGAGCGCTTCGAAGTGCCCGGCCTGTCCATCGATCTCTCGCACATCGAACCGCCGGCGCTGCAGGCGCTGGCCGACCGCGCCGCCCTGCGCGACCAGAAGGACCGCCTCGAGCGCGAGCTGAAGCAGCTCAAGACCCAGCAGGCCGTCGCGGCCGACCGCGCCGCGAGCAAGGCGCAGGCCGAGGCGTTGTACCAGGCGGTGCTGGATGCGCAGAAGGCCCTGGAGGATTTCCGCCGCAGCCAGACACTGGCCGCCGAGGAGCACGCCAAGCTCGAGCAGCTCGCCCAGCACGAAGCCGCGCAGGACGAACTCAAGCGCTCCAGCGATGCCTTCACCGAGCGCGTCCAGCAGCTGTCGGCCAAGCTGCAGTTGATCGGCCGCCAGCTCGGCGACCTGGAAGCCAAGGAACGCACCCTGGAAGACGCCCTGCGCCGCCGCCAGCTGCTACCGGCCGACCTGCCGTTCGGCACGCCGTTCATGGACCCGGTGGACGACTCGCTGGACAACCTGCTGCCACTGCTCAACGACTATCAGGACAGCTGGCAGGCGCTGCAGCGCATCGACGGCCAGATCGAGGCGCTCTACGCCCAGGTACGGCTCAAGGGCGTGGCGAAGTTCGACAGCGAGGAAGATGTCGAGCGACGCCTGCACCTGCTGATCAACGCCTACGCGCACCGCCAGGACGAAGCCCTCACCCTGGCGAAGGCCAGGCGTGCGGCGGTCACCGACATCGCCCGTACCCTTCGCAACATCCGCAGCGACTACGACAACCTCGAACACCAGTTGGCGCTGTTCAACCGCGAGATCAACAAGCGCCAGGTCTCCAACCTGCAGAGCTTCCGCATCGTGCTGGCGCCGAACAAGGACGCGCTGCGGCACATCGACCAGATCATCCACAGCGCCGGGCAGTACGAGGAAGGCGAAACGCTGTCGGTCTTCGACCTGCAGCACAGCGGCGACCAGGATGCGAAGAACGAGGAAGCCAAGGAGTATTTGGCGCGACTGGTGGCGGCGAATCACAACCAGCTCGGCCTGAAGGACCTGTTCGAGCTGGCGTTCGAGATCACCAAGGTCGGCGGCCAGCCGGTGATCCACACCGACATCGACGGCGCGGCGTCCAACGGCACCACCATGACCATCAAGGCCCTGACCAACATGTACCTGCTGCTGCACCTGATGGACCGCGAGCAGGCCGGGCGCGTGCGCCTGCCGTACTACCTCGACGAAGCCGCGGACATCGACGAACGCAACCAGCAGGCGCTGATCGAGACCAGCCTGCAGCTCGGCTTCGTGCCGATTCTCGCCTCGGTGAAACCACAGGTCTCGGCGCACTGCGCCATCGACCTGGAAGGCGGCAGCGGCCCCAATGGCATCTACATCGACGAAGCCGACTGGAAGTTCATCGCCCGCCGCGAGCCGGTGGCTGCCGAGCCGGCCTGAACCGTTGCTCAACCGTAGGGTGGGCTTCAGCTCACCCTCCCACCACCTGACGGCCCCCCAGGCGATAGGCTGAAGCACTTTGCAGGCGTGATCCGACACCGGCCCCACGCTCACCGCGTCACGACGGATCGCTCGGCAGCCCTACTTCTCCAGCTTGATCTTCGGCGCCCACTGCAGCCAGGCGTCCTCCGCACCGTCGAACAGCGCGAAGGTCTGTCCCGGCGTGGCCGGACCGCCCATTTCCGGGTTGTTCGGCGTGGCGAAGGCGATACCGCTCTCCAGCATCGCCTCGAAGGACTCCGTGCGCACCTGCACGCCCTTGAACAGGCTGGCGTCTACGCCGAACCCGCTGGCATTCCAGAAGCGGCTCCCGCTGCGAACCAGAGGCGCATAGCGCGGCTCGATGAGCGCGTGGATCAGTACGCGGTCGGAGGTCGGGCCCAGCTCGAAGTCGGTCACCTTGCCCACCGGAACCTGGCGATAGCTGATGATCGCGCCCGGCTTCAACGACCCGCGACGCGCCGCGCTGAGCACCAGGTGCAGGCCTTCCTCGCGGACCGCGTCGAGCGACGGCGCCTTGCTCAGCGTGAAGCGCGTCTGCGGCGCACCGGGGCGCTGGGCGGGCTGCACTTCCAGATACTGGCCGCCGATCAGCGTATCCAGGTTGGCCGTGCGCGCCAGGCCGAACTCCGGCTTGACCACCCAGAACTTCGTGCCCTCTCGGGCGATACGCGCTTCGGCCTCGGTGATCCGCGCCTTGAGCAGCACGCCGCTGAGGTCCTTGTTCAGGGTCAGCGATTCCACCTTGCCGACTTCGAGCCCCTTGAAGCGGATCGGCGTCCCTTCGCGCAGGCCCTCCGCGTTCTCGACACCGATCTCCAGCACGGTGCCCACCGCCAGCGCCTTGGCCTCGTCCTCGAACAGGTCGAAGCGCCGCACACCGGTCACCGCCTTGGCCTTGGAGTCCGGGGTGGCGAAGGCGATGCCGCCGGTGACCAGCGTCTGCAGGGACTCGCTCTTCACTTCGATCCCGGACAACCCACCCTTGAGCGAAACCCCACTGGCGTTCCAGAAGCGCGTCGAGTCGTTGACCAGGTGCATGTATTCCGGCTCGATGTGCACGCCCACCACCACGCGCTGCTGGTCCCGCGACAGCTGGTAGCTCTGCACGCTGCCGACGCGCATCTGCTTGTAGAGCACCGCGCTGCCGATATCCAGCGAACCGAGGCGGTCGGTGGTCAGCACCAGATGCAGGCCGGGCGCATCGGTGTTCAGCGGCGGCGCCTTGGCGCGGATGGTGAACTCGCGCGACGGCGAATCACCCTTGCCGAACCGCACGGCGATGTAATTGCCCTTCACCAGCGCTTCCAGGCCGGTGATCCCGGCGAGGGAGATCGAGGGTTTCACCCCCCAGAACTCGGTGTTCTCGTTGAGCATCTCCTCGGTGCGTGGATCCATGCTCAACTCGGCGGTCGCCTCGGTGAAGTGCTCGCCCATTTCCAGTTTCTTCAAGGTGCCGACCTGTACGCCATTCAGCATGACGGCGGTACGACCTTCCTGCATGCCGCTGACATCGCGGATGTGCAGCTTGACCTTGACGCCGGCCTCGGCGGCCTCGTAGTCCTCGTACAGGCGGAATGGCAGACGGGGGTCGGTGGGCGGGCTGTCCTGCCGATGGTCCGGGGTGGCGAAGGCGATGCCACCGGCGGCGATGCTGAGCAGCGACTCGGTGCGCACCTTGAAGCCCGATAATCCTCCCGACACCGTTACCCCACCGGCATTCCAGAAACGCGTGTGCTTGCGCACCAGTTGCGCGTACTCGGGATCGATGTGGACCTTCACCTCGATGGTCTTCTGGTCCGCACCCAGGGCATAACTCTTCACCTGGCCGACCTGGATCTGTTTGTAATAGACCGGGCTGCCCTGCTCGAGGGAACCGAGGCGCTCGGCCTTCAAGGTGATGTGCAAGCCGGGCAGGTCATCGGACATTCCCGGCGGCTCCTTCAACGCGACGAACTCGCGCTCCGGCTCGCCCTGGGCCGGCTCGATGGCGATGTAGACGCCCGAGACCAGCGTCTCCAGCCCGGTCACCCCGCCCAGGGAGATGCGCGGCTTGACCAGCCAGAAGCGCGTGCCCTTGCTGAGGTAGGGCTCGGCCTCCTTCTTGATCTCGATGGTGGCGATGACGCCCTTCATGTCGTCGGCAATATGCAGGTCGGTCACCGTGCCCACCGAAATGCCGCGATAGATCAGCTCGGTCTTGTTGGCCTGGATGCCGTCGCCACTCTCGAAGTGGACCTTGATTTCGATGCCGGCCTCACTGAAGGCTCGGTAGGCGAGCCATCCGCCGATCAGCAACGCGATCAGGGGCAGTACCCAGATCACGGACCAGTTGGAGGCGGGGCGAATCCTGGCTTTGGGCAGATCACTCATGGTCTTGGTACGGCTCCGTGTTATCCCAGATCAGGCGAGGGTCGAAGGTGATCGCGGCGAGCATGGTCAGAACCACGACGCAGGCAAAAGCGACCGCGCCCGGATTGGCTTCCACCCGCGCGAACGCGCCGAAATTCACGGCCGTGACGAGGATGGCGATGACGAAAATATCCAGCATCGACCAGCGGCCGATCCACTCGATGAAGCGATACATCAGGATGCGCTTGCGCGCCGAAAGCGGTTGGTGGCGCTGCACCGAATAAAGAAGCAGCGCGATGCCGACCAGCTTGAAGGTCGGCACCAGGATGCTGGCGATGAACACCAGGGCGGCAATCGGGAACATGCTGTGATGCGCCAGCTCTACCACACCGGACATGATCGTCGAGGGCGCGCCATTGCCGAAGGTGCTCACCGTCATGATCGGCAGCACGTTGGCGGGGATGTAGAGGATGGTCGCGGTAACCAGGAGCGCCCAGGTACGCGCCAGGCTGTTGATCCGTCGCGGCGTGACGTGCGCACCACAACGCGAGCAATATTGCCGTTCCTGCTCGTCGTCACGCGCATTCAAGTGATGACACTCGGTACAGACGAGGATGCCGGCATCAAGCGCGCGCATGGCCGTCCTCCTCGCCCGCCAGGGCTTCCCATATCTGGTGCGGCGACATCACGACCTCGAGCCAGACCTGTAGCAACAGCAGCGAAACGAAGCACACGAGCCCGGTGCCTACGGCCAGGTGCGCGATATCGCCCAGCTTGACGATCGCCACCAGGATGCCCAGCAGGTACACCTCGAGCATCCCCCACACGCGCAGCTCGTGGTAGATGCGATAAAGCACCAGGCCATAGCTGCGCCCCACCTTCAAACGAATGCTCAGTAGCACCAGTAGCTGACAGAGCAACTTGAGCAACGGAACGCCCATACTGGAGAGGAACACCAGCACCGCCACTTCCGGCATGTCGGCGCCGTATAGACCGAGCACGGCACCCCACATGGTGTCGATGCTCGACTGGCCGAGCAGATCCAGCCGCATGATCGGCAGGAAGTTGGCCGGGAAGTAGAGGAGCAGCGCCGCCAGGACCAGCGCCAGGCTGCGCGACACGACGCTGTGGCGGTGGG
>NZ_DJTK01000003.1:0-9697 GCF_002438225.1 Pseudomonas sp. UBA6310
CGCAGGTGGTGTCCATCAGGGTAGTGATCGCGCCGCCGTGGATCACGCCGGTTTCAGGGTTGCCGACGATCTGCTGGCTGTACGGCAGGCGCAGTGTCAGGCCCTGCGCATTGCCGGCATGCACCTGCATGCCGAGCACCTGACAATGGCGCAACGCGGAGAGAAAGCGCGTGGCTTTCTCGACGATGGCGGTTTCACTCATACGACATTTCCGGGTGATTTTTATGCCGCCGATGATACCCGCTCCACCGCGCGCCAGGCAGCTCGGCAACCCTCGGCGAGAATTTTTGCTCGATAGATAAGGAACTTAGGCGCAAACGTACCGTTCAAACGGGGTGAGATTTGGAAGGTCACTCTGAGGAGAAATACAAAATGAACAAATCCCTGTCCCTCGCCTTGATTCTGGCGGCCAGCATGGGCCTTGCAGCCTGCGACAGCGGTTCCGAGAACAAGAAGCAGGACGCTCAGGAACACGCCAACGAAGCTCAGGAGCATGCCAACAAGGCAGCCGAAGAGCAAAGCAAGGCGGTCGAGGACACCAACGAAGCGAACCAGGAAGCCGCCGAGGAAGCGAAGGACGACGGCCAAACTCCGCCGCCACCTGCCACCACTCCGGCACCGGAAGCCAACAAGTAAGTTCGTATCGCGACCTTACCGTAGGCATGAAAAAGGCCCGCCAAAAGCGGGCCTTTTCTTTTGTCCGGCGAACGACGCTCAGAGCGTCGGCGTGAGCATCAGCAACAGACAGCAGGCCAGGCCGACGAACCACACCAGGCTGCGCTGCCAGGTCAGCCCGATGTAGTAGAACCACAGGTAGACGAGGCGGCTGATCACGAAGATGACCGCCAGTGCGTCGACCAGCCAGCCGTGGGTCTGCGTGGTATGCGCCATCAGCACGCCGGCGAGGAACAGCGGGAAGATCTCGATGCTGTTGAGGTGGGCAGCCAGGGCCCGCGCGCCGGCACCCGTCAAGTTAGCCTGCTGCGCGCGCGGATGGCGGTTATCGTAGCCGCCGGCTTCGGCGTTCATCGCCTTGGCCACCGGCAGCTTGGCGAGGTAGATCAGCAAAGCGGCGATGAATACACACCAGAAAGGTACGCTCATTCGTTTTTCTCCTTGGGCGGCTCTGCCGCGTGAGTGGGGGTGTAGACCATGACCTTCAGCACATCGGAGTGGAATTCGCGGCGGTAGAGGACGAGCACAACCCCCGCGGTGACCAGCATGAACAACCACGGATGGATGAACCAGCCGAGCATCGCCATGCCGAAATAATAGGCCCGCAGGCCGAAGTTGAACTGGTTGGCCGCCATGGAGATCACCCGCGCCGCGCGCTCGGCGAAGGATTTGCGCTCCAGCTCGTTGACGTGCCGCTCCCCCACCATCGGCGCGGAGCCGACCAGCGTCGAGGCGAAGTTGTACTGGCGCATGCACCAGCTGAACGTGAAGAAGGCATAGACGAAGACCACCGCCAGGCCAAGCAGCTTCAGCTCGGACAGCGGACGGGTGGCATCCTTGACGAACGGCAGGTCGGCCAGCAGCGACACCGCACGGTCGCTCGAACCCAGCACGGTGAGCACGCCGGCGAGAATGATCAAAGTGCTGGAGGCGAAGAAGGAGGCGTTGCGCTCCAGGTTGCCGATCACGTTGGCATCGGCGATCCGGTTCTCGCGCAGCAGCATGCGGCGCATCCAGTCTTCCCGGTACAGGTGCAGCACGCTGGCGAGGCAGGCGGTATCGCGCCCTTTCCAGCTGGCGTAGAGCGTGTAGCCGATCCAGCAGAAAATGAACCAGCACAGGGCCAGCAGATCGGGCAGATAAGCGGTGGGCACGAACATGGGACCTCCTTGTGAGCCGGCGCGATTATAGCCAGCCAGCAACTGTAGGCGCCCGACATAAAGCGCCCACCCCGACGCCTCCCATCCGCCGATTCAGACCTGGAACTGCTCGATCAATTGAACCAGCTGACCTTCCAGCAGGTGGATCTCCTGCGCCGAACGCCGCGTGCGCTCGACGGTATCCGAGGTCTGGGCGGTGATCTGGTTGGCCCGCAGAACGCTATTGCCCACCATGTCGGCGACGCTCGCCTGCTCATGAGCCGCGGTCGCCATCGCCTGGATGTTCTCGTCGATCGCATCCACCGCGACGGTGATTCCGCCGAGCGATTCGCTGGTCTGCTCGGCACGCTCGCGGGCATGACCTACCGCCTGCTGGCTATCGCTCATCATCTCGATGGAGGACGCCGTGCGTCGCTGCAGGGTCTGGATGATCTCCTGAATCTCCTCGGTGGACTGTTGCGTGCGCTGGGCCAGCGAGCGCACCTCGTCCGCCACCACGGCGAAGCCGCGGCCCATTTCGCCCGCCCGCGCCGCCTCGATGGCGGCGTTCAACGCCAGCAGGTTCGTCTGCTCGGCGATCCCGCCGATCACCCCCAGCACCGAACCGATACGCCCGCTGTCCTCGCGCAGCGACTCGATCACCGTCGCCAGACTGTCGACCTTGCCGGACAGAACCAGCATGGCCTCCTGATTCGCCCGGACCCGTGCCAGGCCGACACCCGCGGCCGTGCGTGCATCCTGCGACAGCGCCTGGCCGGCGCGCGCATTGCCGGACATCTCCTGCGCACTCGCTGCCATCTCCACCATCGCCGAGGCGATCTGGTCGCTTTCCTCGCGCTGCTGCTGCACGTCGCGATGCGCGCGCTCGGCGGATTCCTGCAAGTCTTCGGCGGACTTCTGCAGGGTGTGCGAGGCGCTGGAAACCTCGGCCACGGTGCGCCTGATCTTCTCCACGAAACGGTTGAAGTTCTGCGCCAGCTGGCCAATGTCGTCCTGCCCCTGGACCGGCAGGCGCCGGGTCAGATCGCCCTGACCGGCTGCCATGTCCTCGAGCATCAGGTTGATCCGCGCCAGCGGGCGCACCAGCGCCGCGCCGACAGCGTAAGCCGTGAGCCCGGCCACCAGCAGCGCCGCCAGCACCAGCCCCCAGAACAGCAGGTTGGCACGCGCCACGGTGCTGTCGGCGTCTGCCGCCGCGGCATCCATCGACTGCATGATGCTTCGCTGCAACTGGCTGGCGAGGTCGGCGATCTGCGGGTCGATGGCATCCATCTTCTGCAGTGTCGCGTTGCGCGCGCCCACCAGTTGCACGGCCTTGTCCGCTGCGGCCTTGTACAGCTCAAGGTTCTGCAACGCGCCGTTCAGTTTGTCCTGGGTACTCTGACTGCTCGTTCGGTCGCGCAGAACGCTCATGGTGCTCTGCGCGTTGCCCAGTTCGGTCTGGAACGACTTAACCTGATCGGGCTGGTTCTCCTGCAGGAACTGGTAGAGGTACTGGCTTCCCAGCAGCAGATGGCGCATCGCTGCGCTGGAATAGAACACCGCGTCGAGGTTGAAGTCCTGCTGGGCGTTTTCCAGGATCGAGCTGAGAACCTTCTCGATCGCCGGGCCTTGCCGGCCGAGTTCGCCGCTGATCAGCTTCTGGTGTTCCTGGCTGAGCGGCACCAGTGATTCGCGGAACAACTGGCTGTACTGCGCATGCAGACTCTCCATGGAGGCCAGCAGTTGCATGCGCTGCGGATCCCTCAGGTGCGCGCTGGTCTGCTCCAGGGCAGCGCCGAGATGGCGGTCCAGTTCGAGAAACTCCTGCTCGGTCGCCTGATCGCCGCTGCGCGCGTAGTGCCGCACGCTCAACTGCAGCCGCGCCATGCTGTCGGCGACCTTGGCGACCCGGTCCATTCCCGGCCCGAGGTTCTGGGTGACCACCTCTACGCGGCTGGCGATGCTGCGCAGCGACAACGACGAAACGACGCCGAGCGCTATGAGCAACAGACAGAGCATCGCGGGAACCACGGCCATTTTCAGTGCTATACGCAGGTTGGCGAACCACTGCATGGAACGGTTTCCTCGGTTACATGAGCCAGCGCGAACAGCGTGCGGGCGATAACGACTTATCGACCGCTCTGCCTCAGGCTTGAGCGCTGGATTTCGTAAGGCGGAAAAGAAAAAGGCCACCCGAAGGTGGCCTTTTTCACATCAAGTCAGCCTCAGGCTTTCTTGACTTCCCAACCGGTCAGCTCGGCCAGGGCCTTGCCGATGTCGGCCAGCGAACGAACGGTTTTCACACCGGCGTCCTGCAGCGCAGCGAACTTCTCGTCCGCAGTGCCTTTACCGCCGGAGATGATGGCACCGGCGTGGCCCATACGCTTGCCTGCCGGAGCAGTCACGCCAGCGATGTAGGACACCACCGGCTTGGTGACGTTGGCCTTGATGAAGGCAGCGGCTTCTTCCTCGGCGGAACCACCGATCTCGCCGATCATGACGATCGCTTCGGTCTTCGGGTCAGCCTGGAACAGCTTGAGGATGTCGATGAAGTTCGAGCCCGGAATCGGGTCGCCACCGATGCCCACGCAGGTCGACTGGCCGAAGCCGGCGTCGGTGGTCTGCTTGACGGCTTCGTAGGTCAGGGTGCCGGAACGCGACACGATGCCCACTTTGCCCGGCAGGTGGATGTGACCCGGCATGATGCCGATCTTGCACTCGCCAGGAGTGATGACGCCCGGGCAGTTCGGCCCGATCAGGGTCACGCCCAGCTCGTCGCACTTGACCTTGGCTTCCAGCATGTCGATGGTCGCGATGCCTTCGGTGATGCAGACGATCAGCTTGATGCCGCCGAATGCCGCTTCCAGGATCGAGTCCTTGCAGAACGGAGCCGGAACGTAGATCACCGAAGCGGTAGCGCCGGTGGTCTCGACGGCTTCCTTGACGGTGTTGAACACCGGCAGGCCCAGGTGCGTGGTGCCGCCCTTGCCCGGAGTCACGCCGCCAACCATCTGGGTACCGTAGGCGATCGCCTGTTCGGAGTGGAAAGTCCCCTGCGAACCGGTGAAGCCCTGGCAGATGACTTTGGTGTCTTTATTGATCAGGACGCTCATTACTTGCCCTCCGCAGCTTTGACCACTTGCTCTGCAGCGTCGGTCAGGCTGGTTGCCGCGATGATGTTCAGGCCGCTTTCAGCCAGGACCTTGGCGCCCAGCTCGGCGTTGTTGCCTTCCAGACGGACGACCACCGGAATCTTCACGCCGACTTCTTTCACGGCGCCGATGATGCCTTCGGCAATCATGTCGCAACGAACGATACCGCCGAAGATGTTCACCAGAACGGCCGCGACGTTGCTGTCGGAGAGAATGATCTTGAACGCTTCGGTAACGCGTTCCTTGGTAGCGCCACCGCCAACGTCGAGGAAGTTGGCCGGCTTGCCGCCGTGCAGGTTGACGATGTCCATGGTGCCCATGGCCAGGCCAGCACCGTTGACCATGCAGCCGATGTTGCCTTCCAGGGCAACGTAGTTCAGTTCGAACTTGGCAGCGTGGGCTTCGCGCGGATCGTCCTGCGACGGGTCATGCATCGCGCGCAGCTTGGGCTGGCGGTACATGGCGTTGCTGTCGATGTTGATCTTGGCATCCAGGCAGTGCAGGTTGCCGTCCTTCTTGATCACCAGCGGGTTCACTTCCAGCAGAGCCAGGTCGTAGTCCTGGAACAGCTTGGCCAGGCCGACGAAGATGTGGGTGAACTGCTTGATCTGGTCACCCTTGAGGCCCAGCTGGAAGGCCAGTTCACGGCCCTGGAACGGCTGAGCGCCGACCAGCGGATCGATGGTGGCCTTGAGGATCTTCTCGGGAGTGTCGTGAGCGACCTTCTCGATGTCCACGCCGCCTTCGGTGGACGCCATGAACACGATACGACGGCTGGAACGGTCGACGACGGCGCCGAGGTACAGCTCCTTGTCGATGTCGGTGCAGGACTCGACCAGGATCTTGGTGACCGGTTGGCCGTTGGCGTCGGTCTGGTAAGTCACCAGACGTTTGCCCAGCCAGTTGGCGGCGAACGCCTTGGCGTCTTCCTTGCTCTTGACCAGTTTTACGCCGCCCGCTTTACCGCGGCCGCCAGCGTGAACCTGAGCCTTGACGACCCACTCGGTACCACCGATTTTGTCGCAGGCTTCTGCGGCTTCTTCCGGGGTGTCCACGGCGAAGCCTTTGGATACGGGCAGGCCGTACTCAGCGAACAGCTGCTTACCCTGATATTCGTGAAGATTCATGCTTATCTACCGTCTTCGTTAGGTATTGCGCATTCGGCGCTGCGTTAGTGCTGCCGCGCCACCTGTGACTGCCCTTTTGAGGAAACAGTCCGATGGGCATTCCGCGGCAAGCCTGGTGGCAGGATACGGGCAACCCATCGTGGTTCTGATCGCTTAGCGCTTCTTGCGGTTGGCGATATGAATGGCATGGCCATTCACTGCCAGAGCGGCTTCATGCAGCTGCTCGGACAGGGTCGGGTGCGAGAACACCATCATGCCCAGGTCTTCGGCACTGGTGCCGAACTCCATGGCGATGGCGCCCTGCTGTACCAGCTCGGCGGCGCTAGGGCCGATCACGTGAACGCCCAACACGCGGTCGGTCTTGGCGTCGGCGATGATCTTGACGAAACCGGCGGTGTCGTTGGCAGCCATGGCACGGCCACTGGCGGCGAACGGCGCGACACCGACGTTGACTTCGACACCTTCGGCCTTGAGCGACTGCTCGCTCTTGCCGACCCATGCGATTTCCGGGTGGGTGTAGATCACGCCCGGAATCAGGTCGTAGTTCATCTGCGCCTTGTGCCCGGCGATACGCTCGGCCACTACCACGCCCTCTTCCATTGCCTTGTGCGCGAGCATCAGGCCACGGACCACGTCGCCCACGGCGTAGACGCCAGGAACGCTGGTGGCACAGAAGTCGTCGACGAAGATGTAGCCACGCTCGTCGAGGTCCACGCCGCTGTCCGCGGCCAGCAGGTCGGTGGTGACCGGACGACGGCCGACCGCGACGATCAGCTTGTCGTAGGTTTCCTTCTGCTCGCCGTTGGCGTCGGTGAAGGTCACGGTGACTTCGCTGCCGTTGATCTCGGTGGCGGTCACGCGCGCGCCCAGACGAATCTTCAGACCCTGCTTGGTGAGGATCTTCAGCGCTTCCTTGGCGACCTGGTCATCGGCGGCCGGGAGGAACTTGTCCAGCGCCTCGAGGACGGTGACTTCGGCGCCCAGACGGCCCCAGACCGAACCCAGCTCGAGACCGATGACGCCAGCGCCGATCACGCCCAGGCGCTTGGGCACGGACTGGAAGTCCAGCGCGCCGGTGGAATCGACGATGACATTCTGATCGATCGGTGCCGGCGGGATTTCCACCGGGCGCGAACCCGAGGCGATGATCACGTTGGTCGCTTCGAGGATCTCGGTGCTGCCGTCACGGCCGGTGACTTCGACCTGCTTGTTCGCCAGCAGCTTGCCGTGGCCTTCGAAGGAGGTCACGCCATTGGCTTTGAACAGTGCAGCGACGCCGCCGGTGAGGTTGCGGACGATCTGGTCCTTGCGGGCGATCATGGTCGGCACGTCGATGGTGACGCTGCTGGCCTCGATACCGTGGACTTTGAAGCCTTCGTGGGCTTCGTGGTACTTCCAGGTGCTGTCCAGCAGCGCCTTGGACGGGATGCAGCCGACGTTCAGGCAAGTACCGCCGAGGGCGATCTTGCCTTCCTTGCCGACATACTTCTCGATGCAGGCGGTCTTCAGACCGAGTTGCGCGGCGCGAATGGCAGCCACGTAGCCGCCCGGGCCGGCACCGATCACTACCACGTCGAATTTCTGGCTCATAACAATCTCCATCAACTTTGAGCTTCAAGCGGCGAACCGCCAGCGGAGCTTGTGCAAGCCCGGCTGGCGGACAGCGGCCGTGGGTTAGATGTCCAGCAGCAGGCGCGCAGGATCTTCCAGCAGGTTCTTGATGGTCACCAGGAAGCTGACCGCTTCCTTGCCGTCGATCAGGCGGTGATCGTAGGACAGCGCCAGGTACATCATCGGACGGATGACGACCTGACCGTTGACGGCCATCGGACGCTGAAGAATGTTGTGCATACCGAGGATCGCGGCCTGCGGCGGGTTGACGATCGGAGTCGACATCATCGAACCGAAGGTGCCGCCGTTGGTGATGGTGAAGGTGCCCCCGGTCATCTCGTCAATCGACAACTTGCCGTCACGGGCCTTCTTGCCGAAGGTGGCGATGCCGCTCTCGACTTCGGCCAGGTTCATCAGCTCGGCGTTACGCAGCACCGGAACCACCAGACCGCGGTCGCTGGAGACGGCGACGCCGATGTCCTGGTAGCCGTGGTAGACGATGTCGGTGCCATCGATCGAGGCGTTGACCGCCGGGAAGCGCTTCAACGCTTCTACTGAGGCCTTGACGAAGAACGACATGAAGCCCAGGCGCACGCCGTTGTGGGTCTTCTCGAAGAGGTCCTTGTACTTGGAGCGCAGGGCCATCACTTCGGTCATGTCGACTTCGTTGAAGGTGGTCAGCATGGCCATCGAGGACTGTGCCTCGACCAGGCGCTCGGCGACCTTGGCGCGCAGGCGGGTCATCGGGACACGCTTCTCGACGCGCTCGCCAGCAGCGAAGATCGGCGCCTCGGCGGCCGGGGCCGACGGTTTGGCGGCGGCTGCAGCCGGAGCGCTCTTCTTGGCTTCGATGGCGGCGACGACGTCTTCCTTGGTCACACGGCCGCCCTTGCCGGAGCCTTTGACACTGTTCGGATCGATGCCGTTTTCTTCAGCCAGCTTACGCGCAGCAGGCGCCAGCATCGGCTCCTCGCCAGCAGCGGCGGCAGGCGCAGCAGTTTGCGCCGGAGCGGCGGCTGGGGCTGCGGCGGCAGGAGTCGGAGCAGCCGCACCAGCACCACCTTCGGTCAGACGGCCGAGCAGCTCGCCGCTGAGCACGGTATCGCCTTCGTTCTTGACGATTTCAGCAACCACGCCATCCGCTTCGGCGAGGACTTCCATCACCACCTTGTCGGTTTCGATATCAACGATCAGCTCGTCACGTTTGACGGCGTCACCCGGCTTCTTGTGCCAGGTAGCGACGGTGCCGTCGGCGACCGATTCCGGGAAAGAGGGGGCTTTGATCTCGATAGCCATTATCAGGGTTCCTATTGATTCGGTTTCTTCTGGAGGCGGCTATGGCCGCCTCGGCACGAAGGCGTTAAACGTTGAAAGCGTCCTGGAGAAGCTTCTCCTGCTGTTCAGCGTGCAGGGAAGCGTAGCCACAGGCAGGCGCAGCGGAAGCGTCACGACCGGCATATTCCAGGAACAACTCCGGTTTCTGCGCAACGGCGACCCGACGCATGTGGTGCTGGCTGCAATACCAGGCGCCCTGGTTCATCGGTTCTTCCTGACACCAGACGATGTGCTTGAGGTTGCCGTACTGCGACAGCACTTCCGCCAGATCGTCCTCGGGGAACGGATAAAGCTGCTCGATACGGACGATTGCCGTATCGGTACGGCCTTCCGCACGACGCTTCTCGAGCAGGTCGTAGTAGACCTTGCCGCTGCAGAGGATCAAGCGTTCGACCTTCTGCGCGTCGAGTTGATCGATCTCCGGGATGACGGTCTGGAAGGAACCGTTGGCGAGATCTTCCAGGGTCGAGATCGCCAGCTTGTGGCGCAACAACGACTTCGGCGTAAGGGCGATCAACGGCTTGCGCAGCGGACGGATCACCTGGCGACGCAGCATGTGGTAGACCTGCGCCGGAGTGGTCGGTACGCAAACCTGGATGTTGTGCTCGGCACTCAGTTGCAGGTAGCGCTCGAGACGCGCGGAGGAGTGCTCCGG